>PKWC01000053.1 GCA_003131925.1 Alphaproteobacteria bacterium
CTGATACTCGACCGGATCCTCGATGGTCAGGATCTTCTTGTCGTTGGTGTTGATCGCCGACAGCGCCGCGTAAAGCGTCGTCGTCTTGCCGCTGCCCGTGGGTCCGGTCACGAGAAGAATGCCGTGGGGATGGGCACACAAGGCGCGGAAGGGCGTGATGACGCTCTCGTCGAAGCCGAGCGAATCCAGGTCGAGTTCGACATGCGCGCGGTCTAGAATGCGGATTACTACGCTCTCGCCGTGAATCGTAGGCGTGGTCGCGACGCGCAGATCGATGTCCTTGCCGCGCACCGCCATGGCGACGCGCCCATCCTGGCCGAGCCGGCGTTCCGCGATATTGAGTTTCGCCATGATCTTGACGCGCGAGATCATTGCGGAGGCGAGGCGGTGCGGTGGTGATTCGACCGGCCTCAGGACGCCGTCGACGCGGTAGCGCACGCGCAATTCGTTTTCCATCGGCTCGATATGGATGTCCGACGCGCGCGCCTCGACTGCCTGGGTGATGAGCAGATTCACGAGGCGGATAACGGGCGCTTCGCTGGCGATGTCTTTCAGGCGATCGACGTCGTCGGCGATGCTTTCGCCGACATGCTCGTCGGTTTCTCCCGAGATCTGGTGAATGCCGGATTTGCCATCGCCATAGAGCCGCTCATGCGCGGCTTCGAGATCCGCCGGCAGCGCGACCTGGGGCAGAATGGGCCTGCCGACGGCGAAGCGTACCGCATGCGCCGCATAGGAATCGAGCGGATTGGCCATCGCGACTACTACGCCTTCCGGCACTTCGCGGAGCGGTAGGACCTTGGCCTCGCGCAGGAATTTTCGTCCCAATTGTTCTTCGAGAATTGGCTGCGGCGGATAGTCGGCGGCGACCGCGAGCGGCAGGTGGAGAAATTGCGACAGCGCTTCGGCGAGATCGCGTTCGCTGACGAGGCCCAGCCGCGTCAAAACACTCTCGAGGCGCTCGTGGCTCTCGACGGCCAGATGCTGGGCGCGCTCGATCGCCTGCGGCTGCACTTTCCCGCACGCGACCAGATGCTCGGCGAACGAGTGCTCCGTGGCGGGAGAACCTCCGTTAGACATAAGCCCTTCCCGCGACAGGCAGCCGCGTCATCTCGATTGTTCCGTCGGCAAATGTTCCGTCCGCCTGCACAGACTGGCGCAGGACGATGGCTCGATCCGCCCTTCGCAAGCCGGCAGCAGCGCTCCGGCCATTCCTCAAGCCCTGCCGCATCGGCTTTTGGCGGCCCGGAGCGATCCGAAACCACATACTAGCACGCGCGCTGCCAAAAAACACTGAAGTCCACAGCACTTTCAAAGTTCGGCGCGGCGCATCCCGGCCAGTGCCGGCGCCAGCCCGTCCAGACGAATGCCGATCGAATATTGTTTTCCGTCTGCCCGGGGCGGCAACACCACCTGCGCCGCCGACGCCGAAAGAAGCAGACTCTGCGCCGCAGGTATCAGGGCGCCCACGGCGACACAAGACCCATTGGCACATCCAAAAACGGGAAGCCTGAGGCCCCCCTGCCGTCCCAGCCTCACCAGCAAATACTGTCCCTGGCGGCCGACGGGCGGAAAGCGAACGATCATCGTCAGCGCTTTTTGGGGTCCCGCATAGCGGAAGGCCACAGCCAGCACCAATTGGCCGTTCTGCGCCCGGTAACCCCGGGCCATCCTGCAACGGCCGGCCTCTTTTTGGGAATCCGGCTGCTGCGCGCCCGCCGCTGTCCTCACGGGCGCACACGCGAGATCCCACGATCCGATGAGCCGGGTTCCCGTAAATCCGGGCGGGATTTGAGCCGGTTCCGCCAGGTTCATCGCTTCGATGCCGTGAGGCAGAAATCGCGGCGCGGCAAACAGCAGGCCCAAAAAAAGGACTGCCAGCACGGCACCAACAATCGTGTCTCTCATCGGCCACGTTCCTTAGCGCGGCCCCCATAGCCCGGCCGCCCCGACCGTTCAATGCCGCGGGCGCCCAAGGCCGCCCTCTGGTCATGCCCCTCCGTGGCACTTGCGAAAGATTGCATGCCGCCTCACATTGCGCAGACCTTAGCCGCCGGGTTCTGCGTTGCCTGTTGCGGCGGCCCGAAATCCGACCGGGTCAATTTTCAGAGAGTGGGGGGTCCGAACCGATCATCATGTCCGGCCTTTCCTTGATTCTTCAGACCGGTTTGGCCTGCGTGCTGATCGTGCTCGCCTTGCTGTCGCTGCAGCTCCTGAGCCTGTGCGTCCTGCGCCGGTTCTGGCCGGCGCGCGCGCTTGCTGTGCCTGCCCTGCCCGATTCCCTCCTCCCCCACGTTCTGGTCCAGCTTCCGGTATGTGACGAGGGCCCGCTCGCATTGCGGGTTGCAAACGCCGCGGCGAGGCTCGACTGGCCGCGCGACCGCCTTGAGATCCAGCTCCTGGACGATGGGAAGGCCGAATTTCATGACGAATTGCGTGAAACCGCGCGGCAGGGCGTGCCCGATGGGATCGACTTCTCCGTGCTGCGCCGCGGCGAGCGCGCCGGCTTCAAGGCCGGCAATCTTGCTTTCGGCCTCAATCATTCCGACGCACCGTTTGTGGCGATTTTCGACGCCGATTTCGTTCCGCCCCCGGACTTTCTGCGCCGGACCGTTCCTGCGCTGGTCGCCGATCCCGGCCTCGCTTTCGTACAGGCGCGCTGGAGCCATGCGAACCGGAGCCGCAACTGGTTGACGCGTGCCCAGGGGATGCTTCTCGACGGTCACTTCGCCGTCGAGCAGGAGGCACGCTACAGGGCGGGGCTGCCGATCTCCTTCAATGGCTCGGCAGGCGTGTGGAACCGCCGGGCGATCGATCAGGGCGGGGGCTGGACCGGCGACACGCTGACCGAGGATCTCGATTTGAGTATCCGCTGCGCATTGAGGGGCTGGCGGGGCGCCATGATGGCCGATCTCGAAGTTCCCGGGGAGCTGCCGGAGACTGCGGCCGCGTGGCGGGCACAGCAGGCGCGCTGGACGAAAGGCCATGCGCAGGTGGCGCGCAAGCTGCTGCCGAGAATCCTGACGAGCCGGATGCCTCTGTGGAAGAAGCTCGTAATGTCGTTTCAGGTCTGCCAGTTCGCTTTCTATACGCTCGCAGCCCTGAGCGCCGTGATCAGCATCGCGCTCATGTCGATGGGGGTGACCTATCTGCAGTCGGTCGCCGAACTTGGCATCGCGGTGACAATCATCGGGATAGGAACGAGTGTCGGCTATCTCTATTGCGGCCAGCTCATGCTGGGGCGCGCGCGCGAGCCCCTGCTTCCGCAATCGCTGCTGCTGGCCATTGTCTTTCCGAGCGGGCTCATCCTCTCGAATGCGAGAGCGACCTTCGAGGCATTTTGGAGGAGCGATCTTGTATTCGTGCGCACCCCGCGGGCCGGGGAGTTCGCGGTCGGCGGCTGGCGGGGGCGGCCGGAAATCGCAGCCGGACTTCTTCTTCCCGTGTTTGCGCTCGCTGAACAGGCCTGGAGCGCGCCCTTCTTCGTCTTCGCCGCGGCGGGGCTGCTGTCGATCGGCGCCATGGGCTGGAACGGTACCGGGGAAGTGCCCGCGCGCGAAGCTCTTCGCCTCACGAGCCAGAATTAATCCTGTCTTAACTGTTCCGCGTGCGATGATTTCGCCTGGCGCGGTCGTGGGCAGCGACCGGCGCTTCGCCCCGACGGGAGCGTCGCGGGCGTGGGCACTTAAAGGTCGAGGCGGGAATGAAGGGGGCTTCTTTCCGATTTGTCGCGGTGGCTATGCTGGCGCTTGGCGCAGCAGGATGCGCGAGCGCGCCGGACGAAGATTTCGACAGCGCCGACCTTCGCGGCTTGGCTCCTTCGACCGAAGGCGCGAGCATCGAGACGCCCTCTACGCCCCTTGAGTGCGTGCCCTATGCACGGGCGCGTTCGGGCATTTCCCTCTATGGTGATGCCGGCACGTGGTGGGGGAAGGCCGACGGCCGCTACACGCGAAGTCACACGCCGTTGCTTGGTTCCGTGATTGTGTTGACGGGATATGCCGGGCCGGGCCGTGGCCATGTGGGCGTGGTGAGCGCGCTGGTATCGCCACGCGAGATACGGCTCGATCACGCAAACTGGCTGGACGATGGGGCCATCTATCGCAACGATCCCGTGGCCGATGTCAGCCCTGACAATGACTGGAGCGAGGTCCGCGTCTGGAACACCCGCCGCCACGCCTGGGGCGTCAGAACCTATCTCGTCGAAGGTTTCATCGGCCCGTCGCCCACCTCATCCGACGACCGCGTCGCCGCGGAATGATGAGAGGCCGCAGAAGGAAGATTTAGTGCAGGGGTCGCAGAGGTAGCGCGGAGCGCGCAGGTCAAGGATAGCGCACCAAAGGCTTGCAATTTTTCACCGCGTCCTCGGCGCTACCTTTGCGTCCCCTGCGTTAAGTCCTTTCTTTTTTTCTGCATGCGCTATTCTGCCCGCCCCTCTTTTGTGCGAGACGCAGGGCGATTAGGTTCCCCGCCCTTCAGGGGGCAGCCGGGAATGTCGGACCACGCCCGGCGGCGCAAGCAGCCATTACGCGTTAGACTCTCAGTCCGTGAAGGGATGGCGGCTCCGCCGGCATGAACGTCTCTCAACCTGTCAGCAGCGCCCCTGCAGCCGCGCCGGACAAGACCGGGGCGCGGGCGCGTGGGCACGCCCACATCGAACCCAGCCGCCGCAGGACGGCCTTCCTGACGCTCGGCGCGCTCGGCGTCGTATTCGGCGACATCGGCACGAGTCCGTTCTATGCGATGCGAGAAACTGTGCGGGCGACAGGGGGCAGCGCCCCCAGCCATTTTGCGATCCTGGCCGCAGCGTCGATGATTTTCTGGTCGCTCGTGCTCGTGGTCACAGTCAAATATGTGTTCCTGATCATGCGCGCCGATAATGACGGCGAGGGCGGCGTGCTCGCGCTCGCGGCATTGGCGCATCGATCGTCCGGCCTCGGCCGGCGGCTGAAGATGCTGATCGGATTTGGCGCGATCCTGGGACTGGCGCTGTTTTTCGGCGACGGCATGCTGACCCCTGCCATCACGGTCCTCAGTGCCGTCGAATATGTCGGCGCCGATGTCCCCAGACTTGTGCCTCTCATCGTTCCATTGACAGTGATTATCCTCGTCTCGCTGTTCGCGTTCCAGAACCGGGGCACTGCAAAGATCGGCCGCTTGTTCGGGCCCATCATGCTCATCTGGTTCGCGGTGCTCGCGGTCATGGGATTTCGTGCGATCATCCAGACACCGGAGATTCTCTGGGCGTTGAGCCCCTACTACGCAATTGCATTCTTTATTGCCAAGCCGGCGACGACTTTCGTCTCCCTTGGCGCTGTCGTGCTCGCAGTGACGGGGTGCGAGGCGCTCTACGCGGACATGGGACATTTTGGCAAACAGCCGATACGTTATGCGTGGCTTTTCATTGCGTTTCCCGCACTCGTCCTTGCTTATTTCGGCCAGGCCGGCACGATCATGCGCGATCCGCGCAAGATCGAATACGTATTTTATGCGGGCGCGCCGGCCTGGGCGCATTTCCCACTTCTGATCCTCGCGCTCATTGCGTCCATCATTGCGTCCCAGGCGGTCATCTCGGGCGTTTATTCGATTACTCAACAGGCCGTGCAGCTCGGCCAGCTGCCGCGCATGGAAATCCGCCACACTTCCGCGACCGATTACGGGCAGATCTTCGTGCCGCTGATAAACATCTTTCTCTGCATCGGGGTCGTACTCATCGTCCTCATCTTCCGCAGTTCGGATTCGCTCGCGGCGGCCTACGGGATTGCCGTCACCGGAGTCATGGTGATCAGCACGATGCTTGCGTCGATCGTGGCCTTGCGCCGCTGGAAATGGCGTCCGGGCGTCGTCGGTCCCGTGTTTGGGCTGCTCGCGCTGGTCGATCTGGCGTTTCTCGGCTCCAACTCGCTCAAGATCATCCAGGGCGGCTGGCTGCCTCTGCTGATTGCTGCCGGCGTCTTCATCGTGATGGAAACCTGGCGCAGCGGCCGGCGTGCGCATCTCGAGAAAGTACGAAGCGAATCCATGCCGCTCGATCTATTTCTCGAGCGCGCCGACAAGACGCCGGTTCGCGTCGCGGGCACTGCCGTGTTCCTCAGTCCGCGTGCCGACCTCGCGCCGGTCGCGCTGATGCACAACCTCAAGCACAACAAGGTCCTGCACGAGCGCGTCGTGCTCGCCCATGTCGTGGTCGAGAACACTCCAACCGTGTCTGCGGACAGGCGACTGGAAGTGACGAAGCTCGGCAAGGGATTCTTCAACGTGTTCATCCGCCACGGATTCTTCGAGACGCCGGACGTGCCGCGCGCGCTCGAGAGCGCGCGGCCATTCGGACTCGCTCTTGATGTTTCGAACACGACATTCTTCATTGGCCGGGAGACTCTCGTCCCCTCCGATCCTCCTATTCTCGGCAAGTGGCGCACCTGGCTCTACATGCGTCTTGTTTCCACGGCCCTCTCTCCGGTCCGGTTCTACCGCCTGCCGGCGAACAGGGTGGTGGAAATGGGCACGCAGGTGACGATTTGAGGCGCATTCCGATCCATCGGGCCGGATGGCCCTTCATCGCCGTTGCCTGCGCTGCCAATATCGCCCTGTTTGCCGCGGCGGGCTGGCTTGGCTGGTGCCTGGTTCCCCTGACACTTTGGGTAACCGCCTTTTTTCGTGACCCGGAGCGCGTTCCGCCCCCGGGCGGCAATCTCGTCCTGTCGCCTGCGGACGGGAGGCTCCTGCCTCCGCTCGAGGCCAGCCCTCCGCCCGAACTCGGCCTTGGCGCCGGGCCGCTACTAAAATTAAGCATTTTTATGTCCATATTCGATGTTCACGTGAACCGAATTCCATGCGACGGAACCGTGACCGCTCTTGCTTACCGGCCCGGCAAATTCTTCAATGCGTCGTTCGACAAGGCGAGCCTGCTCAACGAGCGCATGTCGATCCGGATCGCGGCCGGCGGGACCGGAAGCCTGGGTTCGGACGTTGGTGTCGTGCAGATCGCCGGGCTGGTGGCTCGCCGCATCGAGTGCGGCTTGCAAAAGGGACAGAATGTATGCCGCGGCGATCGTTTTGGCATAATCCGTTTCGGCAGCCGGCTCGAGGTTTTCTTACCCGCCGGCGCGCGCGTCTTGGTGCGCGAAGGTCAGAAGGTTCGGGCAGGCGAGACGGTGCTCGCGGCATTCCCGTCCTGATGGCAAGAATGGGCAAAATGGGCAGAAGCAATCTGGCTCGAACCGCGACGGCTCTGCGCGAGGACAGCAGGCTTGGAAAATTCCTGCCGAGCGCGTTGACGCTGCTCGGGCTTTGCTCGGGCGCGACAGCGATCTGGTTTGCGCTCGGCGGCGACTGGAAGGCCGGCGTTGCGGCGATCATCTGCGCGGCGGTTTTCGACACGCTTGATGGCCGTCTCGCCCGCCTGTTCGGCGTGGCGGGCGCTTTCGGTGCGCAACTCGATTCCCTTGCCGATCTCGTCAGCTTCGGCATCGCGCCGGGCGTGCTCGTCTATATGTGGACACTCTACCATGCGCAGGGAGCGGGTTGGGCGTTCGCCCTGATCTTCTGCGCGGCGAGCGCGATCAGGCTGGCGCGTTTCAATGTCGAGAGCGCCGAGCGCGATTCGTCCTCCCCCCCGCCATCCTACTTCACGGGCCTGCCCACGCCCGCGGCGGCCTGCCTCATTCTCCTGCCGATGGTACTGGCGTTTCAGTTCAAGAGCAGTGCGTTCAGCCATCCCTGGCTCAGCGCCGCAATGATTGCGCTCATGTCCTGGCTGATGGTGAGCCGGGTGCCGACATTGTCTCTCAAGCAGGTGCACGTGCCGCGGCAGTTCAAGAAGGCAGTCCCCGCGTTTGGAGGATTGTTGCTCGCCTCGGCCATCTTGTGGCCCTGGGCGACGCTGACCGTCGCATTGCTCGCCTATCTCGTCACAATTCCGCTGATCGCATCGCATTTCGGGATCGACGAAATCGACGAAGAGGAATCGCCGCCGGACGCGAGCGGCTGACCGCGCCCGAAAAGCCAAAAAGATTATATAATCGGTAATCAAGCCGTAACCCGTTCATGCGATCCTTCCCTATTCGCTTACCGGGGTTGGGGCATGCAGCGCGTAGGTTCGGCGAAGTTGTTTCCGCGCAAATCGAATGGCGAAGGGCTCGTCTTTTCCGCCGCTTTCGTCGGGGCGGTTATTGCGATCACCTCGGCGCTTTACGCCATCGACATCGCGACCGCCCGCGCGCTCCTCTCCATTCCTTGATCTCGCGCCGCCTCCCGCGGCAGAGTGAAAACGGAGCTTCGGGACAGGCGGTTCTTCAGCAATGAATTATGTGAATGAGGCCGACGAGGACGAGCAGGCGATCTGGGCGCCGCCGCCCCCTCCCAAACCGAGCATGCCCGCCGCGGTGGCGATCGCGGCCTTCGCGATCGGCGCGGGCGTTAATCTGGCATTCGCCCTCGCGGAAGTTGGGTTCGGGTTCGCGGCGAATTCCGTCGCCCTGATCGCCGACNNATAGGCAGCATCGCAGTGGGACGCGCCGACGCGCGCGAACTTCGAATCGGCCGCCTCACGATCGGCGATCTCAAGCTCGGTGGAATGAACCGCCGTTAGCCGCGCTCAGGAGGCGTCGAAGCGAGATTTACCGCCGGCGCATTGTTCGCCTTGTAGCTTTGAACCGTGCTACGGCCAAACTGTCTGAAACATTGCTCCAGGAGCGCGCAACGCCCTATGCAATATCGTACTTCCGGAGACACTCAGGTCGACCTTCGCCGAATCGATACGCACCCCGATTTCTGGTACCCGGTTGCCTGGTCGCACGACGTCAAATCGGGAAAAACGCTGGGTGTACGATTCAGCGGCGAACCGGTGGTGCTCTATCGCGGTGCGAGCGGCCGCGTCTTCGCGCTCGAGGACCGCTGCGCCCACCGTCAGGTGCCACTGCGGCTCGGGAAGGTGGAGGGCGACACGCTCAAATGCGGCTATCACGGCTGGGCCTACAATTGCGCGGGCAGATGCATCGATGTTCCCTATCTCGGGAGCGACGGGCTCCCCAACGGAGTCAGAAGCTATCCCGCCCATGAAGTGGACGGACTCGTCTTTCTGTTTCCGGGCGATACGAACCTGGCCGAGGCGCGCAGGCCCGGCAGCGTCGGCGCGAAAAGCGACCAGCGCTATCTGACGCGGCGTCTGAACCGCGAAGTCGCCTGCCACTACACCTTCATGCACGAGAACCTCTTCGACATGAATCATCAATTCCTGCATCGCCGTCAGATGGGCATGATCCGCGCCCGCTGCCTGGGGCGGCGGCTCGGCGAGAATTGGTGCGAGGTCGACTACACCTTTAGCCGCACCGCGGGGCGCTCCTCGATCGGCGAATCGGCCATCCTCAATGTCGTCGAGCACAAACGCGCCGGCGGACGGCGCGACTTGATGACGATCCGCACCAATTATCCCTATCAGCGGCTGAAATTCTGGGTCGATGACGGCGACCCGGTGCTTGACGTCTGGCTGGGCTACACGCCGCTTGACAAGGAACAGAAAACCAACCGGACATTCGGTCATCTCTCGGTAAAGAAGCCGCGTCTGGCGCCGCTTCTCTATCTCGCGTGGCCTTTCATCACCTGGTTCACGGAAAACATCTTCCGGGAAGACAAACAAATTGTCGAGCAGGAACAAGCCGCGCATGACGCGCAGGGCGCCGACTGGAACAACGAGATATTCCCCGCGATCCGCGATTTGCGCGGCCTCCTCGCCCGCTGCGGCGCCACCGGCCACGCCGGCGCGATGCCTGCGGAATAGCAGAAACGTCTTCAAATCGAAGCCACGGACTACGTCCAGAAAGAACGTTTCGGCGCAGAGGACGCCGAAGGAAACGGGCTCCTTCACGGCTTCAATGCGCCCACCGGACAAGCCGTTTTTCCGGCAGCGGCACGGCCACGAGCGGATTGAGGTTGCGCCAGAGGCGCATGCNNAGAATTCGTGGTTGCCCGCGGCGGCCGTTTTGACGTAGCCTATGAGAAGCCCAGACGTGCCCGAATGAACGGCGCACGCTCCGCAAAGGGGACTCCAAATGAAATTGAACCGAAGTATGGCGGCGAGCGCCTCTGTGCTCGCACTTGCAGCAATCGCTTCGCTCGCCACGAGCGCCGCTGCACATCCGATCTATTTACCCTACCACAGGGGAGCGACGCCGCCGGATCCGAACACGCCCCTCGTCCATGTTGGACCTTATGAGGCTCCCTACGTCGCGCCCAAAAATAGCACGTCCGGCACATGGACGGACGTGAACAATGTTCCCTTTACGGGCCAGGGCGGCTGGGGACCGCTGCTGCTGACCGACGGCTCGGTTATCATCAAGCACGCGTTCACCGGCACCACCGCTAGTTGGGAGAAGCTCACGCCGGACAAAAAAGGCAAGTACACCACCGGCACATGGAAGGCGATCGCATCGATGCCGTCCGGCTACCAACCCGATTTCTATGCCTCGCAAGTTTTGCCCAATGGAAACGTGTTGGTAGAAGGCGGTGAATACAACGGAGGCAGTGGCGACTGGACCAACAAGGGCGCGATCTACGATCCGGTCAAGGACAAATGGACGTCGGTAAACCCGCCCACCGGCTGGAACAGCATTGGAGACTCGGCAAGCCTCATTCTGCCGGACGGCAGCTTCATGCTGGCGGACTGCTGCTTCTTTGGGACCGGCCAGCAGGTGTTGGGTACGGTCAGCGGCACGACCGTGACTTGGGGGACTCCTACGACCACCTGGACGTGCAACAAGGTTCAGTCGAACTATCCCTGCATGGACGAAGAGGGCTTAACCCCGCTGCCCGGCGGCGACGTGTTCCTGGTGGACGTCTGGGATTACACCAGCACCTCCGATGAGTACTGGATCTACGACACGGCGGCCGGTACCTGGAGTGAACCAGGAGCCACCCCGGACCGGTTGAGTGACACGAGCGCCTTCGAACTTGGATCGGCGCCACTGACGCCACAATACGGCAAGAAAGGAACCATCATCCAGTTCACCGCCAACACATCGCCCGGCGTCGAAGACATCTATAGTGTTAAAAGTGGCACCTGGAAAACGGGCCCGCAAATGAAGGTCGGCTCCACAGTCTACGACGCCGCCGACGCTCCTTCGGCGACGTTGCCGGACGGCAACGTTCTCGCGGAGGCCAGCCCAGGCACTTTCGCTACGCCTGCGCATTTCTTCGAGTTCAATATCAGCAAAACGGGCGTTGTGACCGCGACACAGGTGAATGATCCGAGCACAGCAGGCAGCAGCACCGACTTTACCGGCAACTTGATGGTTCTTCCGACAGGCCAGGTCCTGTGGGACAATAGTCAGTCTAGCACCGAGGTCGCAGTCTATACGCCGAAGGGCAAGCCCAAAGGGAAGTGGAAGCCGGTGGTGTCGAGCGTGAACTCCTCGCTGACGGTTGGCAGCACGGGCAATGCCATCTCCGGCACCAACTTCAACGGCTTCGATCTGGGTGGGGTTTACGGCGACGATGCGCAGTCGTCGACGAACTACCCGCTCGTGCGCATCACCAACACTTCGACCGGCGACGTCTGCTTCGGCCGCAGCTACAGCTTCTCGACGATGGGTGTGTGGACGAAGGGCACCACCAACGCCGAGTTCGACATTCCGTCCAGCTGCACGACAGGCGCAAGCACGCTTCAGGTGATCGTCAATGGTATCGCGTCTGTGGGCACGGCCGTGACGCTGAGCTAAGTTACACCAGAAAATCCGCGCATTCGGTTGCGCAACTCACTGATGGGCGGGGAAACCCGCCCATTTTTTTCGCAGCGCGTGAGTCCAGCTCTATTCTTGCAGGCCTGACGACGTGGTTGTGTAGCTCTTTTCCTCGACAAGCTCGGACTTCAGCAGGAGGTTGATTTTTGTTTTGAGCGCCATGCGCTCGTCGTTCTTTTTGCACACCGAGCGCGCGAGATCGACGAAAGCCGCACCGAAATGTCCCTTCGCCTCCTTGTCGCGGAGGAAATTTTCGACATCCCAGAGTTCCCGATTGATTCCGCCGAGGCGCGATTTGAGCTCCGCGATCTCCTTTGAACCGAGAACAGGCTCCGCGATTTCCCGCAGAAACCCCAGTTCCTTCTCCACATTCGCAACCGCGTCTTTCGCCACGATCCTTTCGCGTTTGATCTCGAGGATCGAGATCTTGTCGATCAGCTCCCCCCACGAGACCGGGATCCTGGGCGTTGCGGCGTGCGCCAGCGTCATGGATGGCTCTGGTCGGCGCGCAGCATGTCGAGGAGCCGCATTTCCATCGCCGCAAATATGCTCCGCCAGTTTCCGCGCTCCGTCTGCCGGAATAATTTCATCGTCGGATACCAGGGGCTGTCGCAGCGATCGAGATGCCAGCGCCAGTCAGGGACATAGCTCAGCGCCACCCAGACCGGCCGGCCGAGCGCGCCCGCAAGATGCGCGACCGCGGTATCCGAAGTGATCACAAGGTCCAGATTTTCCATGATCGCGGCCGTATCGATGAAGGCATCAGGGCCGGCATCGAAATCATCTCCGAATGTCTCTACCTTCATACCCGCCGGAAGGTCGAGCAGCTGTTCGGCGCCGGCATTCTTCTGCAGGCTGATCATTCGCACGCCCGCAATTCTGGCAATGCCTTCGAAGTGCCGGACCGGAAGCGACCTGCCAATGTCGACCTCTCCCCCTTTCGCGCCCTGCCAGCAAATTCCGACCCTGAATCCTCCGCTTCCGATCCTCGCGTTCCAATGACGGATTCTCTCCGGCTCGGCGGACAGATAAGGGATTTCTGCCGGAATGCTGTCTGCATCCGTGTGGAACGCAAGGGGCATGCTCAACAGCGGGATATGATAGTCGAATGCGGGCGGGCCGGACGTCAGTTCCCTGATGTGGATCGCGCGCCCGAGGCTTGTCATCAGCCGAACCAGCGGATCCTGCACGGCCAGCACGACCTCCTGGCCCATTTCCGCCGCGAGAAGCGCATACCGACAGAACTGTATCGTGTCCCCGAGACCTTGCTCCGCCTGAATGTAGAGGGATTTGCCGTCCAGACTCTCGGTTCCTGTCCACGCCGTTTGCCTGGCAACCAGGTTTGCGTCGTATTCGGGTTTGTGCTGCCGCCGTTCGTAGTGGCGCCAGCCTTCCTCAAAGCGTCCCATCAGAAGAGTGCAGACGGCTTTGTTCCAATGCGCCTCGGCAAGATCGGGCTTGAGTGCAATGGCGCAGTCGTAGTCCTGCAGGGCTTCATCCGGACGCTTCAGGCCCTTCAGGACGTTTCCTCTATTGTAATGCGCTTCCGCAAACCGGGGATTGAGTGCGACGGCCCTGCTGCAGTCCCGAAGCGCATCCTCGAGACGTCCGATCTCCCTGAGCGCCGTGCCACGGTTGTTGCGGGCGAGCGCATAACCGGGTCTGTGTCCGATCGCTCGACTATAGCTCTCGAGCGCTTCCTCCATGCGGCCGAGCCGGTGCAGCGCCATGCCCCTGTTGTTGTGAGCTTCTGCAAGATTGGGCTTGAGAGCGATGGCGCGATCATAGCTGCGCACGGCTTCGTCAGGACGGTTCAGGTCTGCGAGCGTATTGCCTCTGCCGAGATGAGCTTCGGCAAACCCGGGTTTGAGCGCGATCGTACGATCGAAACCGTCAAGCGCTTCGCTCAAGCGCCCAAAATGCCGTAAAGCGTGGCTCCGGTTGTATTGCGCTTCGACCAGATCAGCCTTTGCCGCGATTGCCCGCTCGTAGCTTTCGAGAGCGTCCCCAGGGCGACCAAGCTCCATCAGCACGTTGCCGCGGTGCAGGTGAGCATCGGCATGGCCCGGTTGGAAAGCGATCGCCTTGTCGCAACTCCGGAGAGCATCATCGAAGCGCCGAAGCGCCTGCAGCGCGCCGGCCCTGTTGTGCCAGGCTGGCGCATGATCCGGCCGGCAAGCGAGCGCGCGATCAAAGCTCGCAACGGCCTCCTCCAGCCTGCGCAGCAACCCGAGTAGATTTGCCTTCCGGAAGTGCGTCTCCGCATCTCGCGGCCTGATCTGTATCGCACGCTCGAGGCTCTGCAGCGCTTCGTCGAATCTTCGAAGCGATTGGAGCACCATGGCGCGACGGCAGTGGGCTTCGGCGAGTTGCGGATTGCGCCGGATTTCGGCGTCGCATTGCTTCAGCGCCTCTTCGTGGCGCCGGTTCCCGTCCTCCGCGGCCGCGTTACCGCGCAGTCTTGCGTCGTCCGCGTTACTCACGCCAACCAGCCGTTCTCAGCATGGGGCGAGCCTACAACGGCGGACCTGAACATTTCACGGCCGGATCGAACAATGCCCATTTCTGTTCTGGTCGAAATGGAGGTCAGGTCCGTCCGCTGACCCGCTGCGCGCCGCTGCCGAGGGCCCGGTCGAGCCGGGCGAGGGATCCTGCGGCGATCTTCTCCCAGCCGGGCGCGCCGATCATGCGCCGCGATGTCACGAATACGGATTCTGGAACCGCAGCACTTTCGACAGATCCTTGCCGCGAATGATTCCGGCCGAATGATAGAACAGGCCGTAGCTGTCGATCGTGGACATGTCCGGAAAGATGCAGGTGTCCAGAACGTCGTTGCTGTTGGTCGTCAGCACCCAGCCGCCGCCCGCGCCATCGATGCCGCCGAAGAGATCGGTGCCGCCAAGCTGCGAGCAGTAGCAGGAGCCCGGGCTGCCCTTGCAGTTTCCGTTGTAGGCAACCTCTGCGTAGTAGGCCAGCGCGGCCAGCGTCGGCAGCTTCGTCCACAGCGTGCCAAGCAGCACGCTGATCTGCGAACCGTCCTTTTGCGAAGTGAACTCGCAGAAATACTGCTTGCCGGAAAGCCGCAGCGGTGAGCCGCCATTCGTGCCGTACCAGGGTTGGCGCTCCTGCACGGTGCCGCGCTTCTGGATGCAATACGCCGATTCCTTCGCCAGCCCGCCCGGCTCCGCGGCCATTGCCGCCGGGGCGTGGACGGCGAACAGACATGCCGCCGCCAGTGCCGATATCGTTGAGAGAATTTTCATGACACCCCGCTTGCCGCCTTCGCCTCGGAGCAACGCTAGGCCCGGTGCGTCTCTGCTGCAACCTGAACGAAATCCATCGGGCCGCGTTGGCGGGAGATGAATGATTAACCGCTTCCACCTTAGGCTGGTTTTTTCGGAAATCGGGCCTTGGATCGGATTCATGAGGAGTGATGGGCGTGCGATCACGACGAAATCGGTCCTGGTCGAGATCGCGCTTCTCGACGGATCGAGCCTGACCGGCAAACTCTGCGTGCCGATCCAGGGGCGCCTGACGGATTTGCTCAACGATGATCGCGAATTCGTGCCGGTCGAAAACAGGGACGGCAGCTTCGTGGCACTGGCAAAAAAGGCGATCAAGCAGGTTACGCTGCCGGCCGCGGAGGCGGCGGCCTACCGGGGCGACGATCCCTACATGATCCTCGGCGTNNGCGGCCGGGCGTGTCGCAGGAGGAGCTGAAAAAGGCCTATCGCCAGCTCTGCGCGATCAACCACCCCGACCGCATCAAGGGCCTCGGCCTCAGCGCGGATTTTGAAGAACTCGCAACCCAGAACATGACCCGCATCAACGGCGCCTACGCGCAGGTGCTGAGAAAGACCGCGGCATAGAAGATGAAAGAGTTCGGATGGCGCTTACGGTGTCATTGAAGCTCACTGTCTGCCTTCATTCCCATTTGCCCCGGAGACCGAGCAACTCAAATTCCTAGAAAGCTTGGAGGGATTGACTGGTCCGACGATAACTTGGGCGAGGGAGCACGTGATCGACAACCTGCGAGAACTCCGACGCCATCGGAAGAAACTCAACTAACTGCCGATTAACCCGCGCTGCCGCGGTACTCTTGTGGCGCTCACTCAGGTTGAAAGCAGGGCTCGCCGCTAAAATCGCATAGGCAGACGCGCCAATTCACGAACTACACAGCGCCCCGGTGAGAGGTTATTTCATGGAGTGCGACGCTGCCGGCGAGCGGACGTTCGCCGGCAGGTCGTCCCGCAGTTAGTTGAAAACTACCAAATCGAACGCGACCTTCTGGCTGAGCACGGGCGTACCGCCGGCATTGAAGTCATAGGTCGTCACTTCAAGCTGACCGGCCGAGCAGTCGGTAAAGATAGTTGTATCCTTCCAATAGGCGAGCAATGCAAAACCCGAGGAATCACCCCATTCGATCGACAGCATCGGGTATACTGTGGCAGCATTGACCGCGACGGTCGGAGTAATGCAGAAAATTCCGGTCGACGGGTTGGTTACGCTCGATACGTTGGTGGATCTGATGATCGTGTTGGACAATCCTTCATAGTCCAACTGCAGCAACTCCTTTGTCCTGCGCGGCGTGGCAACGGGCGGCTGCTGCGGCGGTAACTGACGCGTGACGCCGGCATTGGGCACCGCATGATTGGGTGCGGCGTAAGCCGGAGCAACTGCAACCAGACCTGCTGCAATGACAGCTACTGATGTGAATTTCGACATGAGAACATCCTCCTCGTTAAGTCGACATTCCCCGGATGACCCCGGGTTGGTGCGGAAAATAGGGCATTTCTGAGGTACGCGGAAGCCCGAGCGGCCGTTTTCGTTGCGGCCAGCGTACCTGGTCAGGCAAGACCATGCCCAAGAAGCTGGTTTGGCTCGATCTTCTTGGCATTCGGACACACTCCTCCCGTCGTTATGATGCGTTGCACGATCCCGGCTCTCAGGCCGGGGCCGGTCGCGGCCGCAGTCCATCGATCATCCGCAGAATTTTCCCGAACAATCGGCTCGGCACGGCGACCTCGGCCATCTGGAATGTCACGTAGCGCGCGTGGGTGACGATCTTCGCGCCGATCTTGACGAGCTTCTCGCGCAGGCTGGTCAACGACCAGTGTTTGACCGTCTCTGGCAGTGCCAGCGTCCGCATGAAGTTGGCGAGGTTGTAGGCCAGCGCGTGAAGCTGAAGCCTGACCGCATTGGCGGCGAAGGAGCAGCACGACAGCCGCGTCCACTTCACAGCGTTCTTGCCTTCTTTTATCCATTGCTCGCAGGTACCGCGCTGATTGTAGAAGCCGACGACCCGCTCGGCGAGGCGGGATAAGTTGGTGACGATGAAGCCGACGCGCGGATAAAGCTCGCCCGGATGCCATTCGACCTTCGCGACGACGCGGCGCGCAATCTTCCAACTCTGCGCCCGATAGCTGAAGTTGGCATAGAACCGCCGGACCTCGACGGGAGGACGACCGACGGGACGCTTGAGCAGATGGACGATGCGATCCTGAAGAACCTGATTGGCAGGGAGCCGGATCGCATACTTGTATCCTTCAGCCTCCAAGAACTCGTAGACCTCGGGGTTCGCGAAGGCGGCATCGGCCCGGAAGTAGCGGCGCACCTTGGGCTTCCTGTAACGCGCGACCACGGGTTCCAGAACATCCTGCCAGCCATCCGCGGAATGGACGTTGCCGGATCGTAGCGAGCAGCGTTCCAGATCGCCGAACTGATTGAAGGCGAACAGCGGGTGGTAGCAGGTGCAGCCGAAGTGGCCGTTGTACGCCGTTCCCTCCTGTTCGCCATAGGTCGGACTGACGCTGGAATCCATGTCCAGCACGATGGTTTTGGGCGGACGTTGGCCGTGAACACGGTCTATCCATTGACCGCACAGATCGGTGAGCGCAGCGAAGTTCCCATTGCGCGCAAGCCATTCCGTCTCGAAGCGTCCAATCTGGCTTGAGGATGCCGCCTCCTTCGCGACCGCGTGTCCGCCCACAACCCAGCGCATCGCCGGATCGCGTGCCAAACGCTCGGCGTCGTTCACGTCCTCGTATCCGGCAAGACGACCGAACACCGATTGACGCAAGAGACCTGTCAGCATGTGCCGCGTGTTCTTGCCGCGACGGCTTTCGGACAGCATTGCACCGGCGAGTGCGGTCAGGCCGAGCGCATCGTCCAGTTCACGGTAGGCGAGCAACCCCGCATCGGACGTGACGCTGCATCCGTGAAATTCCAGCTTGAGACGGCGGTCGAAAGCCAGTCTTGGAGCCCCCGATTCTGATTCACCCGCCGGGTGCGCCATGATTGTCCTCGATCCAACGACATAAGCCTCTGATACCTATGTCTGAATCGACCCGCGCGTCCTTGCAACTTCAATGTTCAACCGGAGAATGCGGGTTCATACCAATGCCGGATAATTGTTTCCCACGTCATGCTGTCCCAGGGGCGGACCGCATGAAATGCTCTCAGCCCATTGCCGTTCGACCGCATGAAGGTGTTTTCCGGGAGCAGAAACTGACCGGATCGCTTTGCAAGATTGATCGCAGCAAGATCCGCTTCGCTGGCTTTCAGTGGGGAGACCAACTCGAAGTCAAGCCCGATCTCCTTTGCAGCGAGCTTGTCCGCGATCCAGTATTTCGGTTGCGACAAGAGCACGATGCGCAGCTTGTCCTTTCCCACGCGGTCCTGAAGAGCCTTCATCGCCGGAAATTCCATGCGACACGGTACGCACCAGTTCGCCCATTCATTCACCCAGACGATGGCGCGCCGGGATGACTTCCAATCGAAGGACCTTCCGCTCGCATCGACCAAGGCAACACGCTTGAGCGCCTGCACCTGTCGCGCGAGCTGCTCGGAAGCGATGGGAGGATTCAGATCAAAATGCTCGCTGAGAAAATAAACGACGCCATAGCGGATATCGAGAGAAACCCACATGGCCACAATCAGTGCGCCACAAATCCCGGCAGTAGCGCACGCGGTCACGAAAAACCATTTCAAAAGACGCCGCACAAGAATGTTCCAATCCGCTGTTCTTTCAACTCCAGCATTCGGACCCAAATGCTGGGTCGGACTTCCATTAGTGCAGGACACTGTCGGGTTTCACACACGTTGACTCAGGGAAGGTCATAAGGCCCGCGCCGCGCAGGGGGCATTTTGCCTCGCTTTTGGCGGCCGTGACTCCCAGTTTCATGGAGGCTGACTCAAAACCGGGTTTGGTTCATAGAAAGCGACTTTCCAGCTTTGCGCAATGCCATCAGGGAGGCTCCGCCACGGGCGTTTCCCGCCGAGGGGTCAGAATACGTCCCAAATTTGGGCCGCTGGCCGCCCTTCTGTGCTTCAACAATCAAGATTTCGGATCGGACACGTATCGTTAGGAACGCCCCGGTAAATACACGGAGTTAGGTGTGAAGATAGAGCCGACGATGGGTTATGGAACGAATGCACGAAGCCCGGGGTTTCCTTCGAGGCGTATCGGGGTGCGAGCACCAAGAGGGAGTCGGCCCATGAACCGACTATTGATAGCAGGGACCGCAATTGCCGGGCTTTTCGCCTGCGGCACGGCAATGGCGCAGGAACTGACAAATACGCCGGCTCTGCTCAATGGACCTGTCGCCTACGCAGCCGGAGAGAGTGAAACCCCCTCAGTATCTCCTGCCTTCGATCCTGCCCGCCTTGTAGACCTTGGAGGTGCAGGCTACTTCGTCATTCTGACGGAAACTGGAATTACGAATGTGCCGGCGTCAGATGTTACCGGAAACGTCGGCGTAAGTCCCATTACAGGCGCGGCAGATCATCTGACCTGTCCCGAAGTCCACGGCAAGATTTACTCGGTCGATAACGCCGGCCCCCCTCCCTGCAACATAAAGGCCCCCAGGAAACTGACCAATGCCGTACACGACATGCAAACCGCGTACACCGACGCGGCAGGAAGGGCCGCCAAGTACATTAACGTGGGCGGCGGCGACATCGGAGGCCTCACGCTCAAGCCAGGCGTCTACCGCTGGGATACGGATGTCCGCGTGCCGACCGATGCCAGATTGAAGGGAGGCTCGCACGATGTGTGGATTTTTCAAGTGTCGAAAAGTCTCATAGTGGCTGCGGACAAACACATCCGACTGCGCGCACACGCTCAATCGCAGAAGGTGTTCTGGCAAATCGCAGGGCATGTGTCCCTCGGGGCGAATTCGCACATTGAGGGCATCATCCTGTGCAAGACGGCGATTGAGATGAAAACTGGAGCGTCGATCAACGGCAGACTGCTCGCACAGACGGCAGCGACACTGGAAATGAACCGCGTTACCGCCCCTTAGAACGCTCAGGGCGAAGTTCGGCATTCGTCCGCGACCGTCGCCACGTCGCGCGGCATCGACGTAGCGGCGGACGACATTCTTCCCTCAATGGTAGCAGGAGCGGCCTTTGCAGATCATCGTTCGCGACAACAACATCGAGCAGGCGCTGAAGGTCCTGAAAAAGAAGATGCAGCGGGAAGGCGTCTTTCGCGAAATGAAACTCCGAAGCCACTACGAAAAACCATCCGAAAAGCGAGCTCGTGAACGCGCCGAGGCGATCCGCCGCTACCGTAAGCTCCAACGCAAGCGTCTTCAACGCGAGAGCGGACTGCCGCGCTAATAGGCCGGCAGTCCATTTGTATGGGTTTCACACTTTACCACTACCGAGATACCCACCACTCTACGCCCTCTAAGGACAACCCGTGAATGACCCATAAACAGCAATGCCTGGCCAGAAGGACGCCACGTTCCCATTGCAGATGGTGTGGGCCTCGACCCGCGCCCATTCTAAGTTGGGTGGTAAAGGACTCGGTTGGCCAGTGACTTGGATTTTATTGACTGGCATTTTGGGTGGCTGCAATTGAGTCGCTGTTCTGACACCTAGAAGGCGTGCGCCAGCATCGGATAGCACCGCCAGTTCGGAGCAGGTCCGCCGGCCCATCTTCAAGGACGGGCTGGAACAGTGGCGCAACTATGAACCGTGGTTAGGCCAGTTGAAGAGCGCGCTCGGATCGGTGCTTGCGACATACCCGGACGTGCCGGACTTCAATCGACGGGGCACGTCCAGCGAAAGCACCGCGAGTTACGTCACTCCCAATTCTCTTTTCAGCGGCGCAATCCACCGCTCGTATTTTCGCCAACTGCCGAGCGAATGCTTGAAGATCGGCATGCGGACCTGCTCCGAACTGGAGGTGCGAACGGCGCGCCCGCTTTCGTAGAATCTCAGGCATTGCTCCTCGAACGGCAGCTCCAAATAGGCGAGCAATTTCCGAATCTCCGCCTCGGGCTCCTCCACCAGGTCTTCATAAAAGACCCTGTGTATTTTGCCGGGCAGAACGGTGTTGTAGTGCGCCATCAAATCGAGGTAGGCGTTGTAATGTTTCCCCAAGTCGGCCAGGCCGTAGCTATACGCGTAGCTGCGGCCAAACATCTGCTTGAAATTGGCGAGGCAACAATCGAGCGGATTGCGGCGCACATCGATGATCTTTGCCTTCGGCAGAATGGCGTGAATGAGTCCGATATACGCAAAGTTGCTGGGCATCTTGTCGATAAAATGCGAGCGCCCCAATCTGCGGAAGGGCCGCGCCCCTTCCAGAAATTGCTCGCCCAATTGCGCAAACACCTCCCCTGTCAGCCCGGTCAGCTTCCTTTCGAACTCACTCCGCAACTGCACCGCGATGAGCTGGAGGTAAGGAAGCTCGCGCGTTCCTTCGACCGCAGAATGGCTCGCCAGAATCTGCTCGACCAGCGTGGAGCCTGATCTCGGCAGGCCCACAATGAAAATGGGATCGGCCGCCTGGCATCCCGCGGTCGCCCGTTCCGCAAAGAACTCCGGCGTAAAGATGCTCTTGAGCCGCGCGAACTCCCTCGCTGTGCGCTCTGCATCGTAAGGCAGAATGGAACGCTGCAACGCATTGGCGGTTCGGAAGTGCGCGAAAGCCTGCTCGTACTTGCCCTCATCTTCGAACGATTTCCCGAGCGTAAAGTTCAAATAGACGCGATTCGCGACGGATAATTCAGGCTGCTTAAGCTGCTCCTGGATATGAGCCACGTCCGCGGGCGAGAAACGAAAAGTCTTCAGGTCGCAGAGGGTCCAGTACGCCCCCGCGAACTCCGGATCAATCTCCAGGACACGCCGGTACGCGGCAATGCAATCCTCCGTCCGGCCGGCCGCACGCAAATCGTTGGCGTAGACCATCAACGCTGATCGCGTGTGAGGAATCTCCGCAAGCACCGCCTCGTGGTATTTTAGGGCGTCTTCATAGTTGCCGATCTGCCCCAGCGTGTACGCCATCAGGCTCCTGAAGTTCACGTTTTGCGGATCCCAGCGCAGCAACAGTTCTAGTTGACTCCTGGCGGGAGCGAATTTGGCCACTTTGAGGAGCAGCTTCGCGTAGCAGTGGCGGGCGGCGATGAAGCCGGGGCTGAGCTCCAGGCATTTGGCGAAAAGCGCTTCGGCGGCTTGCGCGCTCGCAAAATTGTCTTTCTGCATGAGCATCTCGCCCAGCAGCTTCAGCGCGGTCACATTGGAGGGGTGCGTCGCGAGGAAATCGCGCGTCAGCTGTTCGGCGAGCGCGCTGTTCTTCGCATCCGCTGCGTCGATTGCCTTTTGCAATTCCGGATGCGGGGTCTGAACGGGCTGGTTCGGCGGAGCCGAAGCCTGCGACCCCGCGTCACCATCGCGTGGAATGGCCTGCGATGCTGCGGTATCGTTCACACGCCCTCCTTGCTTGCCGCTGCGTCGCAAAAGTGTTGATGCCGATTTTGCAGACGGCAGCCTTGCAAAAGGACTGTCGGCACTCTTCCTGAGAGAAAAGCGAACAACGACGTGTTCGGCTCGCCGCTCACGAACCAAAAAAANNCGATCCCCGCGCCACAATTCATGCCTGACTTAGTGGAGTTCAAGCATCCAGTCTGGATACGTGTAGCCCAAGCAATTAGACAAGTATTCGTTGTTGTCGAAGGTGGTGCAGCCAGAGCCATATGTGTTAGGTACGTCTATCCAATCCGCCTGGGTGCCCTGCAGAGTGCTCGTCATCTCGTGGTACCATGGGCCGGTGGCGTCGTTGTTCTGGACTGAAACCCAATAATGGCCCGGCTTGAACTTGCACGGTGTAGTCAGTTTCAGCTTCGTCAGGACGCGTGTTGGGTAGGTCCCGCCACCTGCGCCAGAAAGCGCTGTGTAAGAACACACGACCTTGGAGTCATCCGCCTCAGCCAAATCCGACCCTTTGGCCTTCTCGCTCTTATAGAAGGTGACGTTGTACAGCTCCGGATTGTGAGGAGCGTCGTAGCCATAGACCCACACCTGCTTAACCTTCGTTTTGACGGCGCATGTGAAATCGGTACCGCTGGCGTTGTTGTAGGTCGACAGGTTGTTCCAGGCGATGACGCCGTTAGGCGTGGATAGTTCGGAGCCGAAGACCGTTCCGCACAGTGCCGCGCGAGGCTCCTTCGACGCCGCGACTTCCTTGTGGGCTGGTACCCCCGTGAAACCGACAACGTCAGAGGCGCGGAGTGGAATGCCGCCCGCAAGAGCTGCAGAGCTCACGAAAGCCGCAGCGCCAGCTAGCAAAAAGGTTTTGGACAGGGACATTTGAAACCCCCTTATTGCGCTCCCGCAAAACGCGGAAAGCTTCTGGCTCAGTAAACACGCAATCATGCTCTTTCACAATAGTGCGTGTAAGAATTTGGCCGGCAGGGTGGCCGCAAACGGCGGCGAGTGGGGCTGGGGGGAGAACGGCACGATTACCGGAAACGCGGCCATGCGGCACGACCCGGGTGACGGCTTCGGCTTCTGCCCGACCTGGGGCACGCTTCAGGCCTGTATCAGCGGCTCTCCGGCGGCAGATCTCGCCTTTGAGCTGCAGGGCACTTCGAGATAATAGGCGACAAGTCGCGAGTGGACTGCCGGCAACGGCTGTGCCAGAATTCAGACAGAGGGCGGCCGCTGGCCGCCCTTTAGGTTTCCCGGCCAATGCGTCGAGCGTCTCTGTTGGACTTGGACGGTCTTTCTGTCACCCGGTCATCCTTGTATACAGGTGCCCCCACTGAAGAGGAAAAATCATGTTTCTTTTGCTTCTGCTTTCGTACGTATTGGCGCATGACAACGCCACCGCCGCTACGACCGTAATTGTCGGCAGGTATCCGAATATCGAGACGTGCAAAAATGCTGCCAATCATTCGGCGTGGGTGAATGCGCATGGCGCGGACAATTCACGGTTTGGGTTCGTCTGCGTTCAGGCTTCGGCTACGACGCCCGGATTGCAGCCGGAAGGGATGCCACCGGTTATGCCCGGCAGGCACTAGACTGCGGAGGCCGCGTGGCCGCCCGAAGGCGATCGTTATTCGCCGGCACCCGTTACTTGCGCTGTTTGATTCGGCCCAAGTCGCTGATACCAGTTCCGATGTGATCGGGGCGCGGTTCTTGGCGCTGGCCTCTTTCTTCGGAGGCTTTGCAGCACTGCTGGCTTCGTCCTAGCAGGCTGTTGAAGAAGT
>PKWC01000067.1 GCA_003131925.1 Alphaproteobacteria bacterium
GTATGAGTGCATCACGCTCTAGTCGGCCGCCTTATTTAAAAAATTGGACGTTTCCTTTATTAACGATCTCTCTTATTTAAATGACCCATGGAAGTCGATTTTGCCACCCGGCTAGGCCGGTACATTGAAACGGACGCTGGCGGGGAGCGTGTCCGAGCCTTTGTCCCGCCGCCGCTTCCGCCATCACCCCCCCTCCAGGTCGCAAGCATGCTGGGCAGGCTCAGCGATGCCGATCGCGCGCTTGGCCGCCTGGATGGCATCACGTCTCTTCTGCCCGACAAGGCTTTGTTTCTCTACATGTATGTTCGCAAGGAGGCCGTGCTCTCGTCGCAAATCGAAGGCACGCAATCGACACTCTCCGATCTGCTGCTTTTTGAGACCGAGGCTGAAACCGGCACGCCGATCGACGACATCCGGGAAGTTTCCAACTACGTCGACGCCATGATGTATGGCATCGAGCGGATGAAAGAACTGCCCATTTCACTACGCCTTATCCGCGAAATGCATGAGCGCCTGATGAGAGGAAGCAGGGGTGGCACCAAGAGACCGGGTGAATTCCGCACATCACAGAATTGGGTCGGCGGCACGCGTCCGGGCAATGCCATTTATGTTCCGCCACCGGTGCAGGAACTCATGACCTGTCTCGACTCTCTGGAGAAATTCATTCATGCCGACGCAGCCGAGATTCCGCTTCTCATTAAGGCGGGCCTGATTCATGTTCAATTTGAAAGCATCCACCCCTTTCTGGACGGCAACGGACGTCTCGGGCGTTTGCTCATCACGCTCTATCTCTGTTCTCAGCACGCTTTGCGACAGCCATTGCTCTATTTAAGTCTCTACTTTCGGCGGCATCGCGCCGACTACTATCGCCTTCTTCAGGAAGTGCGCGAGCGTGGCACCTGGGAAGTATGGTTGGAATTTTTTCTCAATGGCGTTGCGCAGACCGCCGATCAGGCCTTTGACTCGGCTGTCCGTATCACGGAGCTGTTCAAAGCCGACCGGGAGCATATCGCCACCGCCGGGGATCGCACCGGCTCCGCGCTCCGCCTGCACGAATTGCTGCAAACAAACCCTTACCTGACAGCAACTGTCGCCGCAAAAAAGAGCGGGCTCACAATGCCCACCGTAAACAGCGCCCTGGCCGAGCTTGAGAAGCTGTCTGTGGTCCGGGAAATCACCGGCCGGAAACGCGGACGCGTCTTCTCCTATAAGGCCTTCATCGACATTCTTGGCGAGGCGGCATAGCGCCGACACCACGAACAGGGCTTCAGCCGACATCGCACCAACCGGACATTTGGCCGCGAGCGGCATCAAGGCCGCGTGCGTCTCGCGACGCGGCTGCGGCCGGTGTATAGCGGGGCGACACACGCACTCCCGGCAACGCGGGCCGACATGCCTCTCGCTACCAATCCCTTCGTCGTGCTCACCTATGTGAGCGGGCCCGCCATCCTCACCAACGCCTCGGCGCTTCTGCTGATGAGCACGTCCAACCGTTTTGCCCGGGTGGTGGACCGCTCGCGGCATCTGGCGCGTGAACTCGCAGGAGCCTCTCCGCGGACGCGCGGTCAGCTTGTGATTGCGGTCCGGCGCGTGCGCCTCATTGCGCGCGCTTTGACCAGTCTCTACGCCGCCGCGGCCGCTTTCGCGTTGGCGACCGTCACTGCGATTCTTGGAGCTGTCGCCGCGGCCCTGTTCGGCGGATCGATGCTGGAGATCGCCGGGGCGGCAGCCATCGTGCTCGGCATTCTTGGATTCGCTGGATTCATTGCCGGCGCCATCGGTCTTGTGCTCGAAGGACGGCTGGCCGTGCGCGCGATCAAAGAAGAAACCGACGAAGCACTTTCGCGCATTACGCGCGGAGATTGACCAGCTCGGAACGTTTCAAAGCGGCGTCACACAGATCGCGCAGCGCCGCGCGCAATTCGTCGTAGCCCACGGGCTTCTCCAGCGTCTTCACGTGCGCGAAGCGGCTTTCGATGGTCTCGCGGCCGTACCCCGTTGCGAACGCGAACGGCACGCCCTGCCGGGTGAGTGCATCGGCCACCGGGTACACGGTTTCGCCTCCGAGATTGACGTCGAGTATCGCTGCGTCGATTTTGTTTTCCTTCAACAGCGAAAGTGCTTCGAAACAGGTCGCGCACGGTCCGATCACCACGCAATCGAGCTGCTCGAGGATTCCGTGCATCATCATCGCGACCAGCGCCTCGTCCTCCACGAGGAGAATTCGCATCTTTCCCGCGCCGTTCGCCGCCGCTGCCTTCTCCACCGGCATCTGCCTCAAGGAGGCGCGCGCAAGCTCACGTCCTTCGGCGCAGGGAAGCGTCAGCGTGCAGATGAGGCCTTTCGGGCGCCAGTCGAAGTTCGCGTGCCCGCCCATCTGGCCGCGCGCGCCGGAAGTGATCATCTGAAGTCCGAGCCCGCCGCGCTGGGGCGCGGTTGTGGGCGGCCCGCAGGTTTCGCTCCAGGTCATATCCAGGCCGGCCGGGTTGATCTCCCAGCAGAGATGCACGCGGCCGCCTTCGACCGACAAAGCCCCATATTTGGCGGCATTGGTTGCAAGCTCGTGCAGCGCCAACGCAAGCGTTTGCGCCACCGGCGGCGTCACCTGGATGCGGGGACCCGAGATCGCGATGTGCTCGGCGCCGCCCATCTGATAGGGCGTCAGCTCCTCATGCACCAGCGTGTGCAGATCCGCACCTTCCCAGCGCGAATGCGCAAGCAGGCTGTGGACCTTCGATAGCGCCTGAATCCGCCCTTCGACGCTGTTCATATAGGCCTTGATCGTGTCGGCTCGCGTCAGCCGCACGATCGACTGGACGACTGCGAGCGAATTCTTGGCGCGGTGATCGACCTCGCGGGCCAGCAGCGCCTGATGCTCTTCGATCCGTTTGCGATCGGTGATGTCGGCGGCCACTCCGCTCAGACGCAGGAGCCGGCCGGCCTCGTCGTATGTTGCGCCCGCGGTACCGATGCACCAGCGCAGCTCGCCGTCGGCGCGCACGACCCGGAAGTCGGTGCGCCAGGAATTCTGTTCAGGCGTGATATCCGCGAACGCCGCCACAAGACGGCGCCAATCCTCGGGATGAAAGCGGGCGCGGACGCTTTCGAGCGTGACGTCGAATTGTCCCGGCTCGACATCGAAGACGCGGCAAAGGCCTTCGTCCCACAGGCAGCTGCCCTGGGAGATGTCCCAATCCCATGAGCCCATATTGCCGGCGGAAAGCGCCATGTTGCGCCGCTGCTCGCTCGCCACCAGCTTCGCGTTGGAGGCGGCAAGCTCGGCCGTGCGCTCTTCGACCCGCCGCTCGAGCTCGAGATTGAACTGCTCGAGCTGCTTGGTCTTGCGATAGAGCTCGACGAACACCTTTATCTTCGCGCGCAGCACCTGGGGGATGACCGGTACCGGCATGTAGTCGACCGCGCCCATCATGTAGCCGCGCAGATGGTCGACCTCGGCCATTTGAATGGCCGAGATGAAGATGATTGCAATCTTCTGGAACCGCGGATGTTCGCGGATCATCGCGGCAAGCTCGAAGCCGTCCTGCTCGGGCATGCAGACATCGACTAGGATGACCGCGATCTCCGTCTTCAGAAGCTGTTCGAGGGCCTCGCGCGCGGAAGACGCCTTGATCAGGTTCTCGCCCAGCTCCGCGAGCATGACCTCATAGCTCAGCAGCTTCGCGGGCTGATCGTCCACGAGCAGGATGTTGATCTTGTCGCCGGCGCTCATGGTTCGCGCTTTACCGGTGTAGCCACATGCGTAACGCCGAAAGTAGCTGTTCGGTGTTGACCGGTTTGGCGAGATAGTCGGATGCGCCGGCTTCGAGGCATTTCTCGCGGTCGCCCTTCATCGCCTTGGCGGTCAGCGCAACGATGGGCAGCCGCCGGAAAGCCGGGTTGCGGCGGATCGTGTCGATGGTCTGATAGCCATCCATCTCGGGCATCATGATATCCATGAGCACGATGGCAAGCGACGGCGTCGACTCGACGAGCTGGATCGCCTCCTTGCCGGTCGTGGCGGTGAGCACCCGCATTCCGCGCCTCTCGAGCACGCTCGACAGGGCGAAAATGTTGCGCGCGTCGTCATCGACCAGGAGAACCGTCCGTCCGGCGAGATCTTCGTCCGAGCTGTTGAGCCGGTCCAGCATGTTTTGCATCCCGACCGGCAGGTCCGTGACGATGCGATGAAGGAAGAGCGAGGTTTCGTCGAGCAGGCGCTCGGGTGACTCCACGCCCTTCACGACGATGCTGCGTGCCATGCTGTGAAGCTGCATGTCTTCTTCCGCCGATAGTTCGCGGCCGGTGAACACAACCACTGGAATGTCGGAAAGTTGCGAATCACCTCGCATCTCATGGAGAATATCAAATCCCGAAATGTCGGGCAGCTTCAGGTCGAGCACGACGCAGTCCGACGGCCGCTCGCGCAACGATTTGAGCGCGGCGGCGCCGGTGGACGCCGTTTCGATTTCGATGTCGTCGTGGCCCAGCAGGTTGCGAATGCTGAGTTGCTCGGCGGGATTGTCTTCGACGAGCAGAAGCCGCTTCTTGCGGGGCTCGACATAGGCTTTCACCTTTGCGATCGCCTGCGAAAGGCCCTCGGTCGAGGAAGGTTTGGTCACGAACGAGAACGCGCCGCGCGCCAGCCCATGCTGGCGATCCTCGTCGAGCGTCACGATCTGCACGGGAATGTGCCGTGTCAGCGGATTCTGCTTGAGCTGGCTGAGCACGGTCCAGCCCAGCATGTCGGGCAGGAAGACGTCGAGCGAAATCGCTGTGGGCTGGTATTGCTTGGCAAGATCGAGCGCATCCGCGCCG
The DNA here is from genome assembly GCA_003131925.1 of Alphaproteobacteria bacterium. Taxonomy (GTDB): domain Bacteria; phylum Pseudomonadota; class Alphaproteobacteria; order Micropepsales; family Micropepsaceae; genus Rhizomicrobium. Next base: position 4,816 of record PKWC01000067.1, read on the forward strand.
CGCATGGAAACAAGAACCTTGAACCCCTTGTCGCGCGCGAGATCCATGACGATGCGCGCGTAGTGGGGATCGTCCTCGACGATGAGCAGGATCGCATCGCCCGGCTCGATGATAAGACGGTCGTCGGCCACCTGCTCGACGGGACGTTCGGGCGTCGGCGTGATGACGAAACTCGTCTGTTCTGGCACCGGCCCGACGCGTCGGCTGGGGCTCGCGCTGCCCACATATTTGAACGGCAGGAAGAGAGTAAACGTGCTTCCTGCGCCGGGCGCGCTGCGCAGGTGAATCTCGCCGCCCAGCAGGTTTGAGAGTTCGCGGCTGATCGCGAGCCCCAGTCCGGTGCCGCCATAGCGGCGGCTGGTGCTCGCGTCGGCTTGCTGGAAGGCTTCGAAGATGATCTTCTGCTTTTCCGGCGGAATCCCGATTCCCGTGTCGGAGACTTCGAAGGCTACGACGCCGGCAGCCTGACTCAGGACGGGATGATTGGCGCTCCAGCCGCCCTTGGCGTGGGAGACCCGGAAGCGGACGCCACCCTTCTCGGTAAATTTGAATGCGTTGGAAAGCAGGTTCTTCATGACCTGTTGAAGGCGCTTGGCATCTGTCGTGATCGTGGGCGGCAGATCGTCGTCCACCTGAACGTCGAATACCAATTGCCGCGCCTCCACCTCGTGCCGGAACGGCCGTGCCAGCGCGTCCACGACGTTGGCGACGAAAATGTCTTCGGCATCCACCGTAACGGTGCCCGACTCGATCTTGGACAGGTCGAGAATGTCGCTGATGAGATTGAGCAGATCCGTGCCAGCGCCGTGAATGGTGCGCGCGAACTCGACCTGTTTCCCCGACAGATTGCCGTCCGGGTTGTCGCCCAGCTGCTGGCCGAGAATCAGGATGCTGTTGAGCGGCGTCCTGAGCTCGTGGCTCATATTGGCGAGGAATTCCGACTTGTATTTCGAGGTGAGGGCCAGTTCGGAGGCCTTTTCTTCCAGCTCGCGCCGGGCCTGCTCGATTTCCTGGTTCTTGCGTTCGACTTCGACGTTGCGTTCGGCCAGCTGCTGCGCCTTCTGCTCAAGCTGTTCGTTGGTCTGCTGCAATTCGCGCTGTTGCGTCTGAAGTTCTGCGGCGAGTTGCTGCGACTGGGTGAGCAGCCCCTCGGTCTGCATGGTGGCTTCGATGCTGTTCAGCACGATGCCGACGCTTGCGGTCAGCTGCTCCAGAAACGCGACCTGCAGATCGGTGAACACTTCGAGAGAGGCAAGTTCGATGACTGCCTTGACCTCTTTTTCAAACAGCACCGGCAGGACGATGATGTTGCGCGGCGGGGCCTGGAAAAGGGCCGAACTGATCGGTACGACGTTTTCCGGCAGCTTGGAAATCAGCAGACGGCGTTTGTCGCGGGCACATTGGCCGATAAGTCCACGTCCCATCGAAACGCGAGGCGCATAGCGATTTGATTCGCTGTCGGCGTAGGCCGAGAGCAGCGAGAGACTTGGCTCCTCGTCATTGTTGACGCGATAGATGACGCCGAGTTGCGCGTTCACGAGAGGCGTCAGTTCCGTCAGCAACAATCGTCCGACCGTGGCGAGGTCGCGCTGGCCCTGCAGCATGTTGGTGAAGCGGGCAAGGTTGGTCTTGAGCCAGTCCTGCTCGGTATTGCGGTCGGTGGTCAGGCGCAGATTGCCGATCATGGTG
>PKWC01000065.1 GCA_003131925.1 Alphaproteobacteria bacterium
CTATAGGTTTTTCAACAGCCTGTTAGCGCAGAGGACGCAGAGGAAATTCTTGCGCGCTTCGCGCTATCGCCTTCCTGCGTCCACTGCGCATCCTCCGCGCCCTCTGCGCTAGATCTGCCTTTGTGTCACTTTCGCGGGGCGGCGCCGTCTTTCGCGGTTTCGATCGCGCGGCGGAATCCGATCGGATCGGCGATGTTCGGAATCACGACCGCGTCGACGCCTGTGCCCTCGATGCGGATGTGACCGTAGCCGAGCAATCTCCCGAGAAACGATTGCTCGACGCGCACGCCTTCGATGTTCGGCAACGCAATCTCGTTGGTCCGGAGCGTGAACCAGCCCGTCTTCTCGACGAAGCGGTGCGTGGTCACCGCGATCTCCGTCGTCCACATGCGGATCATCATCTTGAAAAAGATCCAGATGCCGATGATGAAGATGCCGAGAAATATCAGCGCGAGCCACGCCTGCAATTTGTAGATCCAGTGAAATCGCGCCCGCGCGACCAGCGTCTCGCTCGCGCCGAGCGATTGTTCGATGTACCCCATTCGTTGCCCTCCTTCAGTTCCGCAAGCGATCTGACCATACAGCGAACGACCTCGCCAAGATAACCCCGCCTGACCAAAAAACGTGTCATTCCTGCGAAAGCGAGAACCCAGATGTACGGCGCCGAGAGGGATGTTCATCGCAAATTTTTCTCTTGCGGACACGCTTCGATTTCCAGTTGCTGCTGATCGAGAGATCCGATCGGGATCGGAACGTTCTATTCAACATGTTTCCTTAAATGTATTTCGCAACGCTGTTCTTCTGGGTTCCCTGCTTGCGCGGGAATGACACGCTGGGGAATTTGCCTGACTTGCCCCATGCGTCTTGCAGGGCCGTGAAACAAAAAAGCGGGTAAATGGAGTCCGAAGTAGCACTAAGCGGCGCGATTGAACTTTTCAAAGCGTAACGGGAGACTTCCCGCAGTCGCTATCGCTCGTCGTGCTCCGGCAGGAGGACTTCGCGCTTGCCCTGGTGGTTGGGGCGGGAGATGACGCCTTCCTCTTCCATGCGCTCGATCAGTCGCGCGGCACGGTTGTAGCCGATCTCGAGGCGGCGCTGGATGTAGCTCGTCGTCGCCTTGCGTTCGCGCGCCACGATCGCCAGTGCCTTGTCGTAGAGATCGTCCCCGGATTCGCCACTGCTCCCAAACGTACCGTAGGGATCGTTGCCGTCTTCGTCCTGCTCCTCGGTGACGGCGTCGAGATATTCGGGTGTGCCCTGCGTCTTGAGGAAGGCGACCACTTCCTCGACTTCGCGGTCGGTGACGAAGGGCCCGTGCACGCGGCGGATACGCCCGCCCGTCATCATGTAAAGCATGTCGCCCTGGCCCAGCAGCTGCTCCGCGCCCTGCTCGCCCAGGATCGTTCGGCTGTCGATTTTTGAGGTGACCTGGAAGCTGATGCGGGTGGGGAAATTCGCCTTGATCGTGCCAGTGATCACGTCCACAGACGGCCGCTGCGTCGCCGCGATCAGATGGATGCCGGCTGCGCGCGCCATCTGCGCCAGGCGCTGCACAGCGCCCTCGATCTCCTTGCCCGAGATCATCATCAGGTCGGCCATCTCGTCGACCACCACGACGATAAAGGGCATGGGCTCGAACTCAAGCGTCTCGTCCTCATAGAGGGGTTTTCCGGACTCGCGGTCGAAGCCCGTCTGCACCGTGCGCTTGAGCGTTTCGCCCTTCTCTTTGGCTTTCACGACTCGCTCGTTGAAAGCTTCGACGCCGCGCACGCCGAGCTTCGACATCTTGCGGTAGCGCTCTTCCATTTCGCGCACCGCCCATTTGAGCGCCACGACCGCTTTCCTTGGATCGGTAACGACGGGGGCGAGGAGATGCGGGATTCCTTCGTACACGGACAATTCCAGCATCTTGGGATCGATGAGGATCATTCGCGCCTGGTCGGGCGGCAGGCGGTAAAGCAGGGACAGGATCATGGTGTTGAGGGCGACGGATTTGCCCGAGCCCGTGGTGCCGGCGATGAGCAGGTGGGGCATCTTGGCGAGGTCGGCCATCACCGCCTCGCCGCCGATGGTCTTGCCGAGCGCGAGGATGAGCGGCGCCCGCGCCTTCTCGTACTCGCCGCTGCCGATCATCTCGCGCAAATACACCGTCTCGCGATGGAGATTCGGCAATTCGATGCCGAGCACGTTGCGCCCCGGGATGACTGCGATGCGCGCGGCGACCGCGCTCATCGAGCGCGCCACATCGTCTGACAGGCTGACCACGCGCGAGGATTTGACGCCGGCCGCCGGCTCGAACTCGTAGAGCGTCACCACCGGTCCGGGCCTGACAGCAACGATGCGCCCGCGCACGCCGAAATCGCCGAGCACGGCTTCGAGCATACGGGCGTTCTCTTCCAGCGCTTCGTCGCTCAACCCGGCGCGATCGTGGATGTGCACGGGCTCGGCGAGCACCCCGAGCGGCGGCAGTTGGTATTGGCTCTCTCCGAGGTTCAGGGCGGCCTGGCGCGCAGGCTTCGGCCGCGCGAGCGGTTTGCGCGGATCATCGCGCTTCACGCGGGTCTGGCGCTCGCTTTCGCGGCTGCGCGCGGCGGCAGGCTCCGGCGCGATGTCCAGTGCGCCTTCATCCGTGTCTTCCTCTTCCCATTCATCTTCGGCGCTGGCGGGCCGTACAGCTCGCTGTGATCGCGGACGCGCAAGCGTTCCGCCCAGGCGCAGGAAAAGCGAGCCGGTCGCGGCGGCGCCCCGCCAGATCGGCTGGAATCTGAGTCCGGTCGCAAGAAAGGCGAGAGGCAGGCCCAGCAGAAAAAGCATGATGGGAACGGCCTGGACCACCCAGGGCTGGTGCGAGGCTTCGGCTGCGTGTCGGTCAAGACCAAAGACGGCGAGGCCGATCAGGCCGCCCGCGCCTGCAGGCATGATGACCGGCGCGGGAAAGGCGCCGCAGCCGCCCGCGGCAAGTGCGGTCCCGATCGGCCACGCAAGCGCGCGCCATCCGGCATGGCGGATGTTTTTGCCGACGAGGCCGAGCGCGCCCCAAACGGCCGGGGGCGCGAGCGCGGCAAGGGCAGCGAGACCGAAAGTCTGCAGCAGCAGATCCGCGGCCGTGGCGCCCAGTCCGCCAAGCAGATTGCTCGGATCGCGCGACGTCGCGTTGTTCAGGCTGCCGTCGCCGGGACTGTAGGTCGCGAGCGCCAGCATACCCGCAGCTGCGATAACGAAGAGAAGGGCGCCCGCGCTTCGGAGCACGGCTGTACCAAGGAAATACAGCAACGCCCGGCGCACATCGTCGAGCGTGTCGGCCAGCGCCGCGCGCCGTGTTCGCGGCTGGTAGGCGCCGATGATGCGTCCCCGGCTCATGCCATCTCCCGCACGGGTTCGCCGACGAGATCGGCGAGACGACCCAGTGTGGCCTCAATGGTTGACAATTCGTGAACGAGAGCCACGCGAATGTAGCGAAATCCCGGATTCGACCGCGGATTCCCGGGCTCCGTCTCGCGGCCCATATAGGCGCCTGGGAGCACGCGGATGCCCGCTTCGCGCCAGAGCCTGAGCGCTGCCGCTTCCCCGTCGCCGACATCGAGCCAGAGGAAGAATCCGCCGGCGGGCAGGCGCAGATTGAAGCGGTTGCCCAGGACCCGCCGCGCCAGCCGGAATCGTTCCGCATAGGCCGCGCGATTGGCTGCGACATGGGCTTCGTCGTTCCACGCCGCCGCCGACGCCGCCATGATCGGCATCGGCACCTGGGGTCCCGCATAGTTTCGGAAAGCCCGGAACTTCGCGATCAGCGAGGGGTCGCCGGCAACGATTCCTGATCTCAGGCCCGGCAGCGCGGAGCGCTTCGACAGAGAATGAAAGGTCAGCAGCCGCTCGAACCCGCCACGTTGCGCAAAGCGGACAGGAAGTGCGCAGGCCGGCGGCTCGGCGAACCAGATGTCGGCGTAACACTCGTCCGCGAACACCGTAAAGTCGTAACGGTCGGCGAGCCTGAACAGTGTTCGCCAATACTCTTCGCTCGCGCAGGCGCCTTCGGGATTGGAAGGCGAACAGAGAAAGGCGCTACTTGCGCGCCGCAGAATCGTCTCGGGCAGCGCAGCATAGTCGGGAAGGAATCCGTTCTCCGCGAGGGCTGGTACGAAGACGGGCTCCGCGCCCACTGCCAGGATCGATGCGGCGTAGCATTGATAGAACGGATTGGGCAGCAGGATGACGGGGCGGCCGCCGGATTTGGTTTCCGGTGTCGTCACGAACTTCGCAAGAAAGAGTCCCTCGCGCGTTCCGTTCAGCGGCAGGAAGTGCCGCTCGTCGATTGCAGATTCGGGCAGCGCAAAACGACGGCGCAGCCAACCGGCCGCCGCCTCCCGCCATTCGCGCGTGCCGTTGATCGGCGGATACTCGCCGAACTCATGCGCGTGACGCCCGATCGCCTCGCTGACGAATTCCGGCACCGCGCCGCGCGGATCGCCGACCGAAAGGCTGACCGGCACCGCGCCCGGCGGGAATGAATCGAGCAACTCGGCGAGCTTGGCAAAAGACCCCGGTGGAAGCGCAGCAAGTCGTCCCGGAAGCACGTCGAATCCCTTCGTAGAAGCGCGGGGATTCTAATCGCGAAGACACTCAAACGTCCATGACGGATGCAGCGCAACGTCACCACTCGTCCGCGGCGCTCCGTCGCTCGGGAAATCCTCCAAACGTCTCATTCCGGGCGACACGACAGCGGAGACCGGGACCCCGTGAACATATGCACTCTCGAGAGCTGAACCTATGTTACGACTCTGATCCCGAAGCTCGATTTCTCGAATCCGGGTCGCCGTCGCGATGTGCATTCCAATTCCCCCGATTCACGGCCTAAGGTAGTGGGCGAGTGTCATCATGAACGACCATCTACGCTTGGTCACGACGTTGATGTTCGCTGCCGTCACGGCTTGCGCGCCGACAAATCCCGACTCGCTTCGCCAGGAGCCGGGGAAGGCGCACCCCTTCGAAACGACAACGGACTATCGCGCTATCTACGACAGGGAAGTGCGGGGGTTTCTGCGGTGCATGACAGGCAGTTATTACCGCATGTCCTTCGCTATTGAGCCGAGGATCGACCCCAATACCAAATCTGCCACCATTACCCTCGTTCATTACGGCGCGTGGAAGGACATCTGGGCGGTGGTGGATATCAGGGAAACAGCGACGGGAACCCAAGTGAATGCTTACACGACAAATCACCCACTCATGAGTGATTTCGGAATTATTGCGGAAAAATGGGCGAACGGATCCCAAGAATGCCAAACGTACCCCATCACCACCCACCAGTTTCCCAACGTGGAATAAAAGCGACTTTTCCGACTCTGACCCCGAAAACCGTCGAGAAATCTCTACGGCACGTGCGCTCTCAAGACTGGACTCATATTCCGACTCCGACACGGCTGTTACTTCGTGTCCTCGCCGCGCTGAACAGGCGAGCGCCCCCCGGGCGCTTCGGTTTGTTCGCCGTGCGCGGATTTTTCGAGCTGCGATGCCATGTCCCGCCAATGGCGCGCAATCCTCAGATAGCTGTCCCGCAGTTCTGGCGTCACCATCGCGGCGGCGAACGCCTCTGCGTCGGCCGCCAGTTCCCGGATTCGTTTTAGCCGCTCTGGCAGCGGGAGATTGAACAGGTCCTTGACCACGGGTTCCTCCGAGCAGCGCGCCGGCGTCCCGCGATCTTCAATGCGTCGCTTGCCGTCGTCCCGGATTATGGTTGGGGTGAACTGCCAGCAAGTGCATATTTGTCATGTTTACATGCAGGTTATGCATAGATAGAGCGCGAAGTCGCGTAAGACCCGCCTGCGTTTCAATCCAGGCGCCCGCCGCCAGGCCGATGCAGGGCTCGCATCTCTTCCTGAATCAGTCGGCGAAGCCAGACGTGTCCCGGATCCTGGTCGCGGGACGGATCGCTGAACAGGTCCACCGTGAATTCCATTTCCGGCAACGGCACCGGCGCGGTCGCAAAGTCCTTCGGCGCGGCATACAATCTGAGCCACGCCCTTGGCAGCATGGCGCAAAGATCGGTGTGCTTGATGATCGGCAGGACGCCAGTAAGGCTCGGTATCGTCAAGACGACCCGGCGAGCGAGTCCGCGTTTTCCAAGTGCATCCTCAAGCATAGTGGAACCGATCGTTGGAGGCTCGACCTTTAGAAACGATAGTTCGAGAAAGAGCCTGAGCGTCATCTTCTTGCGTGATGCCGGATGGCCGCGCCGCAAAACGACAACAAAATGGTCCTCAAACAGCCGCTCGCGCCTGACATCGGGTTTTGGCACATCGCGACTGCATACGAAGAGTTGAACATCGACGTCGGGATCGACCTGCGAGCCGTTCGGCGATGCCGGGTGACTGACTTTCAGCGTGACAAGCGGCGCCTCGGCGCGGACGCGGGCGCAGAGCCTGGGCAGTAGACAGCCAACCAGATAGTCGGAGATCCGGATGTTGAACGTGCGTGTCGATGTTCGCGGATCGAAATGAACCTGCTCTTCGATCGCGATCTCGATCTGCTTCAGCGCCGCCTGCACGGATCTCGGAATCTTGAGGGCTTGTGCGGTTGGTTCCATGCCGCGCGACGTCCGCCGGACCAGGTCATCCTTGAAGGTCTGGCGCAACCGTCCCAGCGCATGACTCATGGCGGATTGGCTGATGCCCACCTTTTGCGCGGCGCGCGTAACGCTGCGTTCAGCAATTATGGCGTCGAATACGACGAGAAGATTGAGGTCGATTTTCCGCAGATTCATGGGTCGCACTCCAAATGCGAGCGGTCGTCCATGGTACGCTACGCTCGCAGGGAATTTTCATCGGCGCATGGCCTACTCGAAGCCGGTGCGGTCCCCGGATGCGCTCTGAAAATCGAATTGGCGGCGGCCACATTCCGGCAGCTCAGTGACCCATTTGCTGGGTATCCATACTAGACGTCGCGCCCTGCAACCCCCGCATCTGCATACCTGAGAGGATGGCTTCAGACTCCTTCTGGTGCCGGTCCCAATCACGCCGGGTGTGACACTCCCGCGACCCGCCGATACGCGAACCTGTCCGCGGTGGAGTCATCAGGCACACAATCTCGTCGGGATCGGAGGCAATGCTCGCGGCCGTCGCGGGCGCAGCCTGCGGCGCCCTGGCCGTAATCGTGACAGTCGGCATCGTCGTGGACGCGGTCTGCGCGGTTGCTGCCGGAGCGGTCTGTGTCTGGCGGGGGTCAGCCCATACGAGAGCGGGAGCGATAATCGCAGCCGCTGAAAATAAAACTATCGTCAAAATACGCATCGCCACAACTCCTGCCAGTAACGACGCTTACGCAAGATGCGGTAGTCCGAGCGGCAAAGCAACGTTTGGAAGTCTCGCGAGGGGCCAAGCCGGGATGTTCGGGAGCCAAACCTGCGCCCGTGCCGTTTCGTCAGGGAGATGCGTGGATCAACTTCGGCCGCTGCCGTCCTTCTCCTTGCCGCAGGCCTTTGCCGACCTTGCTTCGCGCAGGTCGCCACGGGGGCGGCACATGTGCAGCAAGGTATCGTCAGCACGATCGATTCGGCGACGATGACCTTCGTCTGTCGCGGCGAGACGGGTGACCGCTTCTATTGGGTCTCGCGCTCCAAGCGTTTTCGCACGGGCCGCTCGAACGCCTCCTTCTTCGATCTCAGGACCGGGCCCCCGGCGGAAGTGATTTCTCACGATTCCGGCGGCGTGGAACTCGCCGATCTCGTCGTCCTCTAATACCCGGAATCCCAGAGCCGACTTACGTGCCGTCGGCCCCAAGGTTCAACTCGCCGCGGTTCGCGCGCGCGGCGCAGCGGGCAGGCTCACCATTAGGGCCTCATCCTGAGCCTGTCGAAGGATGAGGCAAGCGGCTAGTGTCCCGGCATGGCAGCGGCAAAACATATCGACATCGTCATCGGCGGCGGAGGGATGGTGGGACTCACACTGGCGCTCGCGTTCGCGCGCGGCGGGCTGAAGGTTGTCATCGCCGATCCGGTGCTAGCTTCGACGAAAACGGACGCCGCCTTTGACGGGCGGGTGAGCGCGTTTTCCTATTCTTCGGTGCGAATGCTCGAGACGCTGGGCGTCTGGGACGAACTCAAATCCCGCGCTCAACCGATCAACGACATTCTCGTCACCGATGCGAAATTGGGCGAGGCGCCCTCGCCTTTCTCGCTGCATTTCGATCATCGCGAGATCGGCATGCCGATGGGCTACATCGCGGAGAATCGCGACATCCGAAAGGCGCTGCTCGCCTGCGTCGCGCGCGCAAGAACGATTTCGCTCGAATGCCCCGCGTCCGTCACCGGGAGCGAGCCGGCATCCCATGCAATCGGGATTACGCTCGACACGGGCAAGACGTTTCGCACGCCTCTGTTCATCGGCGCCGAAGGGCGCGAATCTGCCTCGCGCGAGCGCATGGGCATCGGCGTGATCGAATGGTCCTATCCGCAGCGCGGCATCGTGACGACGGTTGCGCATGAGCGGCCGCATCGCGGCTGCGCCTACGAGCATTTCCTGCCCTCGGGCCCGTTCGCCATCCTACCCATGACCGGCAACCGCTCGTCGCTCGTGTGGACGGAACGCGAGCAACTCGCCGGCGCGATGCTCAAACTGCCGCAAGCCGATTTCGAAGCGGAGGTCGCGCGGCGTTTCGGCTCGCATCTGGGCGCAGTGCATGCGGACGGCCCGCGCTGGTCCTATCCGTTGCGCTTTCATCTCGCCCGCGCCTGGGTGCGCGAGAACTTCGCGCTGGTGGGTGACGCCGCGCATGGCATCCATCCGATCGCGGGACAGGGCCTCAATCTCGGCTTCAAGGACGTGGCGGCGCTGGCCGAGGTGGCGCTCGATGCGGCGCGGCTCGGGCTCGAATATGGTTCACTCGAAGCGTTGCGCCGCTACGAAAGATGGCGGCGCTTCGACTCCTTCACGCTCGCCGCCGCCACCGATGCGCTCAACCGCCTGTTCTCGAACGATTTCGCGCCGCTGCGCGTGGCGCGCGACATCGGGCTCGGCGTCGTCGACAGCATCGGGCCGCTCCGCCGCTTCTTCATGCGCCATGCAGGCGGCGATATCGGCAAGCTCCCCCGCCTCCTCCGCGGCGAAGCGGCGTAGGCACCCGGAAAAAAAGATTTCAACGCAGAGAACGCGGAGGATGTGCAGAGGGCGCAGAGAATAAGGTTGCGCGCCGAAGGCGCGCGGTTCTTCCTCCCCCGCGTCCTCTGCGCATCCTCCGCGTCCTCTGCGTTAAATCTTCCTCTCTCTGTTTCACCGTAGCGTGCCGTTGCCGCGGCGGGAGAGCGCGGCGGGTAGCTCGACATAGAATTCGCGTGCCCTCGCGACCACCGCTTCGTTGCGCGCGGCTTCGGCGTCGTCGCGCGACGCGAACGTCTCGCCCGCGAAGACGAAGCGTTGAACGGGCATTCCCGTGCGCTCGTCGGCGGTAGTGATTTCATCGATGCTATCGACCTGTTCTTCCGCAAGCCTGAGCGTGTGTTTGTAATGCGCGAGACGGTCGTGCCGGTCACGCGCCTCTTCGAGCTTGCGGGCGGCGTTGCGGGCATCGAAGCGCTCAAACACGTCAATGATCGGCCGGCGGAATCCGTAGGCGAGGATCGCCGCCAGCACGAGGCCCGTGGTGATGAAAATCCCGTGCATCGTCTCTCCGTCAGGCCGGCACGCGCTCCGGCGTCCTCGTCGGTCGCGCCTCGCGCAGTCCATGCGCGCACTCCAGATAGTCGAGGCTCTGCATTTCCGTAAGCCGCGACGCGGTGCGGCGGAACGCCTCCGCGCTCTCTCCCTCCATGCAAAGCGCATCCGGCGTTGCCGCGGCGGAGCATACGAGTTTCACATTCTGGTCGTAGAGCGTGTCGATGAGAACGGTGAAGCGCCGCGCTTCATCGCGCATCTCCGCATGCATCAGCGGAATGCGCTCGATCATGAGCACATGATAACGCCGCGCAATTGCCAAATAGTCCGCCGCCGCGAGAGGCCGCGCACAAAGTTCGTCGAAGGAAAACCGCGCGGCGCCATGCGCGGCGTGGGGAATGGCAATTCTACGGCCGAGCAGCGTGATCGATTGCGCTTCCCCGCGCACGCCATCAGTCAGCTGCAGCCATGCCCTGTTGAGCGCTGCGTCTGCTTCCGGTCCCAGCGGCGTCAGATAGAGGCCGAGGCCGGCCATGCGGCCAAGCCGCCAGTCGCGCGCGCCGCCGAGCTCCACGACGTCGAGCTTCTGCTGGATGAGTGCGATGAAAGGCAGAAAGAGCTGGCGATTCAGCCCGCCCTGATAGAGCCGGTCCGGCCGCGTGTTCGAGGTGACGACGATCACGACATCGCGCGCGAAAAGCTGCTCGAACAGGCGGCCGAGAATCATCGCGTCGGCCACGTCGCGCACCTGGAACTCGTCGAAGCAGAGAAGCGCGGCCTGCGCGGCGATCGCGCGCGCGACGGGAGGGATCGGATCGTCGCCGGCCTCGCGCATGAATTCCGCGCGTTGCGCGCGCGCCTCCGGATCGAGCTTTCGCCATTCATGGATGCGCGCATGAGTGTCGGCCATGAAGGCATTGAAGTGAACGCTGCGTTTGTGCGCGAGCGGCGCGCGCGCGAAGAGCGCGTCCATCAGCATGGTCTTGCCGCGGCCCACGGCGCCCCACAGATAGATTCCGCGCGGCGGCGCACGTCGGCGCCCGAAAAGGAAAGGTCGGCCGGAGCGCCAGCTTTTCAGAGCGGTCGAGAGCGCGTTCAGCCGTTGCGCGACGACAAGCTGCGCTATGTCGAATTCGAGGTTGTTGCTCAAGAGTCGATGTTTTCCCGTGCCGCGATGGCCTCGGCGAGCGCGACCGTGCCGCGCGCGGCCTCCGCATGAAGCCGCTCGACCATGCGTCCGTCGAGAGCGATCGCGCCCTTGCCGGAATTCTCCGGCCGCTCGAATGCCGCGATGATTTTCCGCGCCGCCTCGACCTCATCGCGGGCCGGCGCGAAGACTTCGTTGCAGATGGCGAGTTGAGAGGGATGAATCAATGTCTTGCCATCGAAGCCGAAAGCGCGCGCCTGAAAACAGGCATCGCGGAAGCCGTCGAGATCGGCGATGTCGTTGTGGACGCCGTCGATGATGGCGAGACCGTTGGCGCGCGCGGCGGTCACCGCAAGCGCCAGCGCGGGTGCGAGATTCTCGCGGTGAGGCATGTGCTGCCCGCGCGTATCCTTGACGAGATCGTTGGTGCCCATGACGAAGCAGGCGAGCACGCCGCCCGAATCCGCGATCGAGGCAATATTGAGAATGGCGAGCGGGGTCTCGATCATCGCCCAGAGCGCGATCCCTCGTCCGGATATCCGCGCATCGGCCTGGCGCAGATCGTCCGCGCGCGAGACTTTGGGGAGGAGAATCGCATCTGGCCGCACGGCAGTTGCCGCGGCGAGATCCGCGTTTCCCCATTCGGTCGAGAGCGCATTGATGCGGATGACGACCTCGCGGCTTCCGAACGCGCGAACCCTGACCGCCTCGCCGACCTGGGCGCGCGCCTGTTCCTTCGTGTCGGGTGCGACGGCGTCTTCAAGATCGAGGATCAAGGCATCCGCAGGCAGCGCGCGCGCCTTCTCGAGCGCGCGGGCATTCGAGCCCGGCATGTAGAGCACGGAGCGGCGCGGACGGATCGTGGCATGCATCGGGAGTCTTCCGCACGTTTTCGGGGGCGACACCTAACCCAGCCATTGCCAGCCGCCAATCCCCGCTCACCCTTCGACAAGCTCAGGGTGAGGATTTATTCCCTCGTCCTGAGCCCGTCGAAGGACGGGCCTGTCGAAGGACGAGAGAATCGTGAACATCCTCTCTGTGCAATCCGAAGTCGTTTACGGCCATGTCGGCCAGGGGGCGGCGCGTTTTGCGCTGCAGCGGCTTGGTCACGATGTCTGGGCGCTGCCCACCGTGCTGCTCTCGAACCATACGGGCTACGCGCGGGTCGAAGGCGAAACAGTTTCTGCCGATCGCCTGCAACGGCTGATCGACGGGCTTGCAGAAAATGCCTGGCTCGCGGAATGCGATGGGATTGTTTCCGGTTATCTCGGGAGCGCCGGGCAGGTGGGGGTGGTCACCGGCGCCGTCTCTCACGTGAAGCATGTGCGGCCCGGTGCGATTTACTGCCTCGATCCCGTGCTGGGCGACGAAGGCCGGGCTTACACGAAGCCCGGCATCGCCGAGGCGATCGCACGCATGCTCTTGCCGCTCGCCGATATCGTCACGCCCAATGCGTTCGAGTTGACGCAGCTCGCGGCTTTGCCGGTGCGCAATTCCGACGAAGCCAGAACAGCCGCCGCGCGGCTTGGCCGTCCCCTTGTCGCAGCGACATCGATTCCGGATGGAGATGGCCGCATCGGTGCCCTCGCATCGACGCGCAACGAATGCTGGTTCGCGTCGACGCCGCGACTCGAGAAAGTTCCGCACGGCGCGGGCGATCTTTTCGCCGCGCTGTTCCTGGCGGCAAGGCTTTCCAACTTGTCCGTGGCCGAGTCGCTCACATCAACACTGGCGTCTGTCTTTCACATCCTCTCGGCCAGCCGCGGCTGCGATGAGATGCGTTTGATCGCTGAGCAGCACGCGCTCGCGACGCCGCCGAAGGTGCAAGGATTGAACCTAGAGAGGATTGCGTAGGACCCCTCACGCCGCTTTCTTGAGCAGGCGGCGGTTGATCAGGCATTCGGCGATCTGCACCGCGTTGAGCGCGGCGCCCTTGCGCAGATTGTCCGTCACCACCCAGAGCGAAAGCCCGTGCTCGACCGTCGGATCCTTGCGGATACGCGACACATAGGTGGCGTCTTCGCCGGCGGCCTCCACAGGCGTCACATAACCGCCGTCTTCGCGCTTGTCGACGACGAGCACGCCCGGCGCCTCGCGCAGGATCGCGCGCGCCCGCTGCGCCGTAATCGCCCGCTCGAATTCGACGTTCACGGCGGCGGAGTGCCCGATGAACACGGGCACGCGCACGCAGGTTGCGGTGAGCTGAATATCGGGATCGAGGATCTTCTGCGTCTCGACCATCATCTTCCATTCCTCTTTCGCGTAACCGGAATCGAGGAATTCGTCGATGTGCGGGATGACGTTGAAGGCGATCTGCTTGGTGAACTTCCCGCTCCCGCTCTCGATCAGGTCGGCGACGAAGACGGCCCGCGTCTGCCGAAACAATTCGTCCATCGCCTCCCTGCCGACGCCGGAAACCGATTGATAGGTGGCGACGACGACGCGCTTGATCTTGGCGCGGTCGTGGAGCGGCTTGAGCGCGACGACAAGCTGCGCGGTCGAGCAATTGGGATTGGCGATGATGTTCTTGCGCCGCGCCAGCCCCACCTCGTCCGGGTTCACCTCCGGCACGATCAGGGGCACGTCGGGGTCCATGCGCCAGGCCGAGGTGTTGTCGATCACCACGGCGCCGGCCTCGGCCAGACGGGGAGCCAACAGGCGCGAAGCGGTGGCCCCCGTCGAACACAGGGCGATGTCGATGCCCGAGAACTGGGCGGCGGCCGCGTCCTCGACGACGATCTCGCCACCGGCCCAGGGGAGGCGGGTGCCCGCCGAGCGGGCCGACGCGAAGAAGCGCAGATCGTCCGCGGGAAAGGAGCGCTCGGCCAGCACCGAGCGCAGTACCGACCCCACCTGTCCGGTCGCCCCGAAGACCCCGACGCGCATGTCCCCAGCCTACGGCCCCCGAGCGGGCGCGGCGCGCCCCGGGGAGCTCAACCCAGATCGAAGGCGGCGTGAAGGGAGCGCACGGCTTGTTCGACCTTGTCGGTCGCCACGATGCACGAGATCCGGATGGTCGATGTCGAGATCATGTCGATGTTGATCCCGTCGGCGGCCAGGGTCTCGAACATGGTGGCGGTGACCCCGGGGTGGGACTTCATGCCCGCGCCGATGAGCGAGACCCGGGCCACCTCGTTGTCCGAAACCACACTGGTCGCCCCGAGCTCGTCGCTCAGCGCCTGACAGACCTCTTCGGACACGGCCAGGTCCACCTTGGGCACGGTGAAGGAGATGTCGGTCGTGCCGTGGATCGAGGTGTTCTGCACGATCATGTCG
>PKWC01000265.1 GCA_003131925.1 Alphaproteobacteria bacterium
GACAAGACCGCGCGCATCTGGGACGCGGCGACCGGCGCACAGCTCGCAGTGCTGTCTGGGCACGATGCATTCGTCGAGTCGGCCGTCTTCTCGCCCGACGGAATGCGCATCGTCACGGCGTCGGACGACAGGACCGCGCGCATCTGGGACGCGACCACGGGCGCGCAGCTCGCCGCGTTATCCGGACACGGAGACGTGCTGTTCTCCGCCGTGTACTCGCCCGATGGGAGGCGCGTTGTCACGGCGTCCAGCGATAAGAGCGCGCGTATCTGGGACGCGGCAACCGGGGCACAAGTCGCCATACTCGCACACGGCGATGCCGTCCGCTCTGCCGCCTGGTCGCCCGACGGAAGGCGCATCGTTACGGCGTCGGCAGACAAGACCGCGCGGATTTGGAACGTTGCTACGGGGACGCAACTCGTTGTGCTGGCAGGGCATAACGATGGAGTCCACTCCGTCGCCTGGTCTCCCGACGGCGGCCATATCGTAACGTCGTCGTTCGACAAGACCGCGCGTATCTGGGATGCGGACACGGGCGCCGAGCTCGCCGTGCTGTCGGGGCACGCCGATGGTGTCACATCCGCCGTCTACTCGCCTGACGGCAGGCGCATCGTCACGGCATCGCGGGACGAAACCGCACGCATCTGGGACGCCCGGATTCCGGCCGGTCTCGACGGACAGATTGTCTGGGATGAGGCGGCAGAATTCGAGGCCCTGTCCGACATCGAGCGATCGGAGTTTGGCTTGCCGCGGGATCCGCGTGTTCGGACTTGGGCGATAGAAGCCTCCAATTGCGATCGCGCGGCTGCGGCACCCGACGATCCCGATCGGCGCGCGCCGGGAATTGTGCAGGATCAGATCGCCGCCGACGTGGCAAACTCCGCCTGCGCGCAAGAGAAATCTGGTTCAACCCAAACGTCTCGACTGGTTTACCAGCTCGGCCGCGCTTTGCTGGCAAAGCACGATGTCCATGGCGCCAGGCGCGAATTCGAGGTGGCCGTTTCAAAGAACTATGACGCTGCGCGAATCGATCTCGCGAATTTGCTTTCACAGCCATCGGCGGGAATGCTCGATCCTGGCCGCGCCGTTTCGCTCTACGAACAGGCTTGGCGCGACGGCGTTCCGATGGCTGCCTTCGAGCTTGGCCATCTTTACGAACAAGGCGGCCCGGAAAAAGACTCTGCGTCGCGCACCGCATTTCATCCGGATCTGGCAAAAGCGTGGTTCTGGTATCGCAAGGGCGCGGACGCGGGCGAACCGCATGCGCTCGCACGCTTCGGCGCAGAGGACGACAGTGCCGCTACCGGCGCGCGCGATGCGGCGAAGAGAGATGCGATTCTGCTCGACGCATTCCAATGCTACGCCGCCGCGGCCGAGCGCGCTCGCGACGAAGATTGGCCGGACGATGCGTGGAGGAACTGGCGCTATCGCCGTGCCACGCTCGCCCGTCTGCTCGCGCGCGACGGCATGATGCAGCAAGTGGCGGATGTGTACAGAGAAGTGCGCGCAAAGTGGAACCAGCGCCCGCCGACGTTGTCGGAAAGAATCAAGGCCTGGTTGCGCTTGTAGGTGATCAGCGAATATGTGGTTCCTCTCGATATTTCAGCGCTCGCCTCTGGCGCACCGGACAGGATAGAAGTGAGAACTCGCTTCTCGTCCTGATCCGCGAGTCAGCGTGCTCGCGCTCAAGGCCTCCGACGAGTGCGCCGTAGATTCTAGAGGATTCTCGTCTGGCGCGGCCCTTCGCAAACGGGTTCACAGACGAGTTACAAACCACCCAGGCTGCCAGCGAATAAAATGCACGTTTGATCGTTTTATCGCAGCGCCTCACTTTGTACGCTAGCAACACGGTCGAAAGCTACTTTGCCACGTTCAAGCGGGGCATCATCGGCACGTACCACAGCGTCAGCGAAGCCCACTTGAAGCGTTACGTTGCCGGGTTCGATTTCCGCTACATTGAACGTTCTGCGCTAGGGGTAGAGGACGGTGAGCGCGCCACGAAGGCTTTGAAAGGCATCGTGGGCAAGCGCCTCACCTACCGGCCGAATAACGAAGCCGCGAACGCCTAAGCAGTGCGCGAAAGCGTTTCTGCGCTGGCAAAAGACGAAGGGTGCGGACTGACTTCCGCACCCTTCGTCAGCTATCCTAGGTGTCGCCAAACAGCCTAGGAGAACAAGGTGGCCTTATCAGTAGACGAAGAAAACTTCCGGAAATATCTGCCTGAGCTTCGCAATATCGCCGGAGGAATCACCGCCGACGATGCTGTCTTAAGCGTCAATAGCGCCGGTTCCGGAACACAATATTTTCTTTTGGCGTTCGCTACAAAGCGGGAGCGATCTCAGACGTTTGTCCTGACTCCTTTTATGGTGGAGAAACTCCGGGAGATTCTGAATCGTTGAGAAGCGCGCGGAGGACTGCTTCTTCGGCGGGGCATACACGCCTCTGAAGCACTGTGCGTTCAAACCATTCTGGAAATCCCGGGAGTCCTGCTTGGCATATGGGTGCATTTAATCTATCCTCTTTCGAGGATGCGCGCGCCACGCGAAAATCTAGCTTCCGACGTGAGCGGGGTTGCACCCCCGCCCGTCACTTTCCTCTTACCATAAGCGTCGGAATAAGCACACCGGCAGCGTGCACAACGGAATCAAGAGGATTCTGACGGCAGTAATTGTCCATCCATGCCGCTATTCCGTACATATTGCTACCTTCAGCCACGTCGCCAATGGGTCGCGCGCCAAAAGCGGAAGCCCTGCCAGATTCTGCTGCCGTCTCATTATTGGCAAATGCGTTATATCCCGAAACGTAGCCGCCGACCCAGTAAACGAATCCAAGCTCCTCTCGGGTATGGTTGTCCCTCGCGGCGGTCCACTCTGCGCACGACGCTGTCCCAGGACCGTAAACAGTGCTGTGCCGCGCTTGAGCAGAAGGCACACCGAAACTCAGAAATGCAGCAAGCGCCACTATGTCAAAAAGATAACACCGCATGTTCTCCTCCTTCGAACGGCAAACGATCTGGCCGCGCTTGCCCGTCGCAGCCTAGCGTTTCATCTTGCGCGGCTTGGCCGACTTAGCGTGAGGTTTGTGCCCCATCTTCGCCGCAGACTTCACTAGCGCCTCGAATTTAGGCCACGCATCGGCATCCAGGTCGAGATTCGCGGTCTTTAGCGAATCTGGTCTAGCATCGCGCAGGCGCTCTTTCGGGGTGGGCTCCTTGGGCATGATTAGTGGCTTTCCTGCCGCGTTCGAGAAACCTTTATACCAAATAGTCGGCGCGATTATAGTCCGCTGGGGATTGGTTGACACTCTTCTCACGGAAATCTGTTCTATCCTATTGGTCCGTTTCGGAGGTCACCCATCGCAGAAAGAGCCTCCAAGGAACTTCAAAACCAGATTGAAATTTATCCGAAAATGTTTCGGCAACGATCCGCGATTAGGCGCACTCAATAGTCTGGCCATTTCAATTGCGAGCGACCTATCTGAGATCGTGAAACGTAGGGATTCCATAATTCATGGCGCAATAACGGGATATGACCTTGACGGGCCAGTATTTCGATTCACAAAATTGAACAGTGACGCCAGCAAATATGAACAGACATCGTCTGATATTTCCGCTCAAGACTTATCGCAAATTGCGAATGCTATTGAGGATACAATCTCGCGTCTTGTCACGCTGGGCGAGACCCTCAACAAAACCATCTGAATCTACGACCAATGCCTTCTTGGGCGACTGGACGGTCGCGTACCGAATCCGCCGCGCTGTCACTGCGGCATCCAGGCGTCGTTCGAGGTCAACATTCCGCCGCGTGTCGACTACTACTGCACCACGCATATGCCGAAGGATGCGCTGAGATGACGATGGAGGAAGGACTGCCTGCCGGCAGCGTGAGCGATATCGGAAAGATTGGAGAGGAATTCTCCTTCACGCTCTATGATCACGAGGACCGGGAATTGATGGCGTTCCTGTTCGACAACGAGGCCGACGCGCGCGGCGCGTGGTTTGAGATGAAACGCATCCTTGGTCGCGCCGTGGCGCTCTCGCCGGCCGACGATCGCGGTTTCGTGGCCGTGCCAATCGTGAAGGCCTGAAACGCGAAAACCCGGCAACCTTTCGGCCACCGGGCTTCACGATCAGATTCT
>PKWC01000242.1:0-3027 GCA_003131925.1 Alphaproteobacteria bacterium
GCTCGGCACGGTGACGCCGCTGATGGAGATCGTGCGGCGCGCGCACGCCAAGGGCGTGCCCGTGCTGGCCGATGGCTGCCAGGCCGCCGTACACGAGAGCGTCGACGTGCAGGGCCTGGACGTCGATTTCTATGCGTTGACCGGTCACAAGCTCTACGGACCGACCGGGATCGGGGCGCTCTACGGCAAGCGCGCGCATCTGAAATCCATGCGGCCGTTCAATGGCGGCGGCGAGATGATCGCCGAGGTGACGCGTGACAATGTTCTCTATGCCGAACCGCCGGCGCGTTTTGAGGCTGGCACGCCACCCATTATTGAAGCAGCAGGTCTCGCCGCCGCGCTCGACTATCTGACGGCGCTCGACCGGGGTCTGATCCGCGCGCATGAGCAGGGCTTGCTGGAGCACGCGACGGCGGAAATCGAAAAGCTCAACTGGGCACGTATCATCGGAACGGCCGGGCGCAAAGGCGCCATCCTGTCATTCGAGACGGCGGGGATGCACGCCCACGATGTTGCCACCATATTGGATCGGGAAGGCGTGGCGGTCAGGGCAGGCCATCATTGCGCCCAGCCGCTGATGGAACGTTTCGGCGTCGCCTCGACGACCCGCGCCTCCTTTGCGTTATACAACACGCATGAAGAAGTGGACGCGCTGATTTCCGGGCTGCACAAGGCGCGGAAGATTTTGGGCTGATGGCGATGGATGAGTCTTTGCGCGAGCTCTACCAGGAGGTGATCCTCGATCACAGCCGCCATCCGCACCATTTCGGCGCGCTGGCGGACGCCACCCATCGCGGCGAGGGTTATAATCCGCTCTGCGGCGATCGCGTGAAAGTCTATCTGCATGTGGGCGGCGACGGCCGCATCGAGGACGTCTCGTTCGAAGGGCGCGGTTGCGCCATCTCGCAGGCTTCAGCCTCGCTGATGACCGATCTCGTCAAGGGGCGCACCCTTGCGGAATCCGAGAAGCTGATGAATGGATTTTTGCACCTGGTGAAGGGTGACAGCGCGACGGCACTTGAGGGCGAGGATCGCGAACGGCTTGACGTGATGGCAGGCGTTTCCGCATTTCCAATGCGCGTCAAATGCGCCACGCTTGCCTGGCACACCATGAAATCGGCGCTGGAGGAGGGCGGAACAACCGCGAAAACCAAATGAGCGCCGAACCGCTGAACATGCAGGCTGCAAGCGCCACGCTCCCGCCGGAAGAGCTCGAATCGTTCACGGCCAAGCTCGTGGCGGCGCTCAAGACCGTCTACGATCCGGAGATTCCGGTGGACATCTACGAGCTCGGACTTATCTACAAGGTGGATGTCGCCGATAACAAGGACGTGGCTGTCGAGATGACGCTGACCGCGCCGGGCTGTCCGGTCGCGGGAGAGATGCCGGGGATGGTGAAGGATGCCCTGGTCGGCGTGGAAGGGATCGGCGATGTCACTGTCAACATGACCTTCGATCCGCCATGGACCCCTGAGAAAATGAGCGATGAAGCAAAGCTCGAACTGAACATGTATTGAGGATGACCATCTTAACGCCCATCCGCGCGCGACGCGAGAGACCAAAACCGATCCGCCTGAGCGACGCGGCCGCCGGACGCATCCGTGCCATCATGGAACAGGCGGAGGGGCGCTATGCGGGCGTGCGCGTGGGCGTCACCAATGGCGGCTGCGCGGGCATGAGCTATACGATGGATTATGCGGAAGCCGCGGGTCCGCTCGACGAAGTGGTGGAGGACCGGGGCGTGCGGATTTTCATCGATCCGAAGGCGATCATGTTCCTGGTCGGCACCGAGATGGATTTCGTCCGCGACAAGCTCGCGGCGCGCTTCGTATTCAACAATCCCAACCAGACCGCCGCGTGCGGCTGCGGCGAATCCGTGACGCTCGAGCCGGCGAAGGGCGAAGCGGCCGAATAGGCCCATGACTACTGAATATCATGCGTTCGTCGCGGAGCTCTTTTCGGGTTTCGGGCCCGTGGAGGTTCGGCGCGTTTTCAATTTCGACGGTTTGTATATTGAAGACACGATGTTCGGGCTTGTCGCAGATGAGCGCGTGTTTCTGAAGACCGACGCGGAAAACCGCAAGGTGTTTGCGGCGGAAGACTGCGGGCCTCTGCATTACCGCGCGCGCGACGGCGCGGATGTCGAGATGTCCTATTATGAGATGCCGTCGCGGCTCTATGACGAGCCCGAAGAAGCATCTGTCTGGGCGCGGCGGGCTTACGACGTCGCGCTCAGATCGCCCACCGCATTGCGCAAGCAGCGCAGGCGCGTGAAAGAGAAGCACGCGCGGCAACCCGCAAGGAGACACAATCGCGCGTGATGTGCTGAACCGGCGCCGCTACCCGTCACCCACGCCTGAGCAGAATTCAACGCCCGTGTCTGCACGCCTCTCCCACAAGGGGAGAGGGGGAATCGGAGTGCTGCATCAACATCGGAAAATACGAAGGCAACGTCCCCTCTCCCCTTGTGGGAGAGGGGCCGAGCACGAGGATTGTCAACCGCTCAGGCGTGGGTGAGGGGTCACCACAGATGTACGCGCTGGTCGGGCGGCAGGTAGTATTTGTCGCCCGGCTTCACATCGAAGGCGTCGTACCAGGCGTCGATGTTGCGCGTCGCACCGAGAGGGCGGAAATGCGCGGGCGCATGCTCGTTCGACAGTATCTGCGCCCGCAGCGCGCCTTCGCGATATTTCGAACGCCAGATCTGTCCCACCGACAGGAAGAGTCTCTGGTCGCCGGTGTAGCCGTCGAGCACCGGCGCTGGCTTGCCGCCCAGCGAGATGTGATAGGCCTTGTAGGTGATGGTGAGGCCGGCCAGATCGGCGATGTTTTCGCCGAGCGTGAACGCGCCGTTCACGTGGAGGCCGGGCAGGGGCTCGTAGCTGTTGAATTGGGCCGTCAGCGCTTTCGTGCGCGTCTCGAAATTCTTGCGGTCCTCGGCCGTCCACCAATTGTTGAGCGTCCCGGTGCCGTCATATTTCGAGCCCTGGTCGTCGAAACCGTGGCTGATCTCGTGGCCGATCACCG
>PKWC01000242.1:3068-7640 GCA_003131925.1 Alphaproteobacteria bacterium
GTAATAGGCATTGATGGTCGGCGGTGACATGCCCCATTCGGAACGGTCCACCTGTCCGTCGATCCGCTTGAGTTCGCGATTCCATTCGAAGAGGGTGCCGTTCTCGACGTCTTCGACCAGCGCGTTACGCGAAACCGCAAAGGCGGAGTAGTCGCGCCACTTTTCGGGATAGCCGATGTGTGGCGTGAACTGGTGCAGCTTGTCGAGCGCCTTCTGGCGTGTCGCCTCCGTCATCCATGGCAGCACGCGGATGTCCGCGTCATAGGCCTTGAGAAGGTTGGAGACGAGCTGTTCCGCCTTCGCCTTGGCTTCCGGGGGAAAATATTTTGCAACATAGAGCTTGCCGAGCGCCTCGCCCAGATTGTTGTCGAGGAGATGCACGCCGCGCGTTGGCCGGTCGAGCTGTTGCGTATTGCCCTGCACGACCGTGCCGTAGAAGGCGAAATCCGAATCGTCGAACTTCTTCGGCAGGTACGGCGCGACCTGGTGCAGATAATGCACAGTGAGATAGTCGCGCCACACACTGACGGGGGTCGCCGCGAAGATCTCGGAGAGCTTGGGGAAAGCCGATTTCTCGGCGACGATGACCTGCCTTTCACCGCGAGGCGAGCTGAGGCCTACGCCCGCTGCGCCGAGAAACTTCTTCCATGAAAACTGCGGCGCGAGCTGCTCGAGCGCCGAAACGGTCATGGGATTGTAGGTCTTGTCCACGTCGCGGCGATCTTCGTTGGGCCATTGCGCCTTCGCGATTTCGAGCTCGACCGCGTAGACCTTGTCGGCGCGCTTCCGGGCGTCGCGGAGCCCGGCCAATCCGAGCATCGTGGCAAGATATTTCTTGTACGCCTCGCGCGTTTCGACGATGGCTTTGTCGTCGCGCAGATAGTAGTCGCGGTTGGGCATTCCCAGGCCCGACTGCGTGATGAAGATCGCGTAGGCGCTGGGATTCTTCGGATCGACGTCGATGTTCAGATTGAAGGGCGCCAGCGTCATGAGCTTCACCGCGCCCATCGCCCAGGCCACGTCGTCGAGCGTCTTGAGCCCTGCGAGAGTTGCGAGATTCCCTTTCACCGGCGCAAGCCCGCGGGATTCGATCTGCTTTTGGTCCATGAACGTGTCGTAGAAATCGCGCAGCTTCTTCTCTTCGTCGTTCAGCTCGCCATAAGGCCTTGCGTCGAGCCCGTCGACGATCGCACGCATGCGCTTTTCGCTGAGGATGCGCAGATCCTGAAATGCACCGGCCGAGGAGCGATCGGGCGGGATTTGGGCGGTTTTCTCCCAATTGCCGTTCACGAACTCGAAGAAATCGTCGCCTGGCTTGATGCTCTTGTCCATCGCGGTGAGGTCGATACCCCAGGCGCCATATTGCGGATGGCCGCCGGGCGGCTGGGCGACAGCGGACGCTGTGGCGCAAAGAAGGACCGCAAGCGCGGCGAGGCTTCGTTTCATGGTTGAACTCCGGGGAGAGGAGGCATCTTCGATGCGCGAGCCCGCGTCAGACGGGGCGCGGGAGCACTAATGGCCCAGCGCAGCGCAGCTTTCAAGTCACGGCATCGCGAGAAAATTCGGAAATCTAATGTCCCGAAAATCGCGCGGGGCGCTTTTGGAGAAAAGCCGAGACGCCTTCCACGAAATCTTCAGTCGACCCGGCCCTTTGTTGCTGGCGGCGCTCCAGGTCGAGCTGCTCCTCATAGGTGTTTTGCGGGCTGGACCAGTAGAGACTGCGCGTGGCGGCGAGTGCGATTGTCGGTCCTTCCGCCAGTCGCTCGGCCAGCCCAACGGTTTCGTCGAGAAGGGCCGCGTCGTTGCAGACGCGGTTGATTAGGCCCCATTCGAGCGCGGTTTCGGCAGAGAGCTTTTCGGCCAGAAGGGACAGTTCGCGCGCGCGGGCGAGGCCGATCAGCCGGGGCAGCAGCCATGTCGAGCCGCCATCCGGCACCAATCCGATGCGAGTGAAAGCCTGAAGGAAATAGGCGGAGCGTGCGGCGAGAACGAGGTCCCCCATCAGCGCGATGCTCATGCCGACGCCGGCGGCAACGCCGTTGACGGCAGTCAGGATCGGCAGTTCCAAATCCCGGATACGCCGCAACAAGGGATGATAGTGCTGCGCGAGATGCTTGCCCGCGTCGCGGGGACCATCCGATTGCCCGGAAGCCTCAGCGAGATTGGCGCCGGAAGAGAAGCCGCGGCCTTCACCCGTGATCACGACGGCCCGAAAGCCGTTTGACGTGTCGCCGGCAAATTCGAGCGCTTTCATCATTCCGTCGGCCATCCGGGGAGAAATGGCGTTTAGCACTTCTGGATGGTTCATCGTCAACACCACCACTTTTCCGCGCGCGGTGAGATGCACCCGTTCGAATTCCTTACGCATGCGTGTTCTCCGAGGGCCCGGCCGGATCACCTTAAGGGGCGGCGCCACGCGGCGGAAGCGGTGCGCCGGGGACTGAATTTGCTATGATCGGTTTCGAAGTGGCAGGGGAGGGCTTCCATGTTCGGAACGGAATGGATCGGATCGGTGCTGACCGATTTGACCGCATCCTCGCTGTTCGTGGCAGGGGGGTTCGTCGGCGGCCGCCTGCAGGAAAGGCGGCGCCTGACCGGACGGCCGCTTCACGACTACGATTTCTATCCCTATGCGGCGACGCCGGAAAATTTTGCCGAATTCAGCCTCAAGGATTTCCGACTGGCCGTGCATCACTTCCTGCGCAACACCGACAGCCGCGCAGCACGGCAGCTCATCTTCATCGGCGAGCAGAACAACGTGAAGGATCAGCTGAACGCGAGCGACCTTCGCGCCTATGAACGCCTGTTGGCGAAATATCACGGCGCCGGCGTTACCGACGACACGCGCGAGTTTCTGGAGAACTACCACATTATCGCGCGCCTTCTCGGGCGCACCTTTCCCAACATGGGCATCGAGGTGCTGGTTCACGATCTATCGAATCCCTCCCATTCCATCGCCACCATCGAAAGCGGAGAGGTAACCGGACGCGTCGTCGGCATGGGAACCACGACTTTGCTCGTTGACCTCAAGCGCCGCGTCAATCTGGGACAGGACAAGCTGAACTACGAACTGAACATCGGCGCACGCCGGTTCAAATGCACCACGATCCCGATCGTGCGGAAGGAATTCGGCGTCGTCGGTGCGATCTGCATCAACATTGACATCAATTTCATCCGCGACGAAGTGCAGCCGTCGCCGGATAGAATCGTGGAGTTCTTCCGCAATTACTGTCGCGTCGACATGAAGCTGGAGGAGAACATCCTGAGCAAGGAGGAGTATCGCAAGGCGCTCGCGGGGAAGAAGCAATTCCGCGATTTCACGGTGGCGTGACGACCGCCAGGCAGGCAAGAAGTAACTTGATCCGCGCTTTCCTTTCCTCCCCCGCACGCGAGGGAGGTGCCCTGCAGGGCGGAGGAGGAAAGCGGAAGACGGCGCTTCGCGCCACCCCGCATCAAGTGCGGGGCAGGCTCTCCCCGTGAAAAGCGGGGGAGGAATGGTGACGACGCGGCTGCGTCGTGATGGAATCTGGGGCCGATTCGCGGTGGACGGTCATGGCCAGGTTTTCCATCGAAGAACTCCTCGAGGCCGGCCTTTTCAAGTCGCGATGGATACTGGCGCCGTTTTATCTCGGCTTGATCCTCGCGCTGGTGATGCTGCTTGTCGCGTTTATCAATGAGCTCGTGCACACACTTCCGAACGTCTTCACGCTCGATGTTGAGCAGATCATTCTTTCGGTCCTGACCCTGATCGACCTGTCGCTTGCGGGCAACCTCGTCCTCATCGTGATTTTCTCGGGCTACGAGAATTTCGTTTCCAAGATCGACACGCACGGCAGCGAAGATCGGCCCGCCTGGATGGGCACGCTCGATTTCTCCGGCCTGAAGATGAAGTTGATCGGCTCCATCGTCGCAATATCGGCGATCTCGCTCCTGCGCGCCTTCATGAGCGTGCTGGAGCCCGAAGTGGGCCTCGACGAGCGCAGGCTGGTCTGGCTCGTCGTGCTTCATTTCACATTCCTGATGTCGGGCGTCCTGTTCGCCTTCATGGACTGGCTCGCAGCAGTGACCGAAAAGCACGTGCGGAAGGAAGTGCGGGTGCACGGATAGGAGCGCTGCCGCGACCCCTCACCTGCGCGGAGGAGGTTCAGCGCCCTCGTGCTTGAGCCCTCTGCCACAAGGGGAGAGGGGACGCCTCGTGCTGATTTGAAGCCGTTGATGCAACGCTCCGAATCCACTCTCCCCTTGTGAGGGCTGCAGATACGGAGGGTGAATTCTGTTCTGAAGCGGGTGAGGGGTCGCCGAAGCGATTGACGCTTAAGGCGTCGCCTCGGCAACTTTCTTCGGCTTGCGCGCGGCAGGCTTGTCCGCTGGCGGAAGCTTCACCGGCCTCAAAAGAAACGCCGGCAGTTGGTTGAGATCTGGCGCGTCGTGCTCGCGGGCCTGGCGTGGCGCCGCGTGCGATTGCTCCCGCCGGGGCGGAGGCGGGTCGGAAGTCTTGGTGGCCGCTGGCTGCTGGTGCGGTTTCGCCGCGTGCTGACTTGTTGTTGGCGTGTGATGGCCGTTGGTGCTCGC
>PKWC01000077.1 GCA_003131925.1 Alphaproteobacteria bacterium
GCCACGCTGTGCATCGGCGGCGGCATGGGCATCGCCATGTGCGTGGAACGCTGATTGGCGGGCGCGGTATAATCCGCCGGAGAGGCGCCGACAAAACGAGCTAAGGGAGGAAATGATGGGGCGCGTTGCAATCGTCACGGGCGGCACCAGGGGCATCGGCGAGGCAATTTCGATCTCCCTGAAAAACGCAGGTTTCAAGGTCGCGGCGGTTTATGCCGGCCGGGAGGATCGCGCCCGGGCTTTCAGCGAGAAAACGGGCATTCCCGCCTACAAGAGCGACGTGGCCGATTTTGCGCAATGCGCCACGACGGTTGCGAAAATCCATGCCGAAATCGGCGCCATCGACGTGCTCGTCAACAATGCGGGAATTACGCGCGATGCGACGATGCGCAGGATGAATCGGGTGCAGTGGGACGAAGTGCTCGACGCCAATCTCGGCGGTTGCTTTAACATGTGCAAGGCGGTCTGGGACGGCATGATCGAGCGCGGCTTCGGTCGCGTGGTCAATATCGGCTCGATCAACGGGCAGGCGGGCCAGTATGGCCAGGTCAATTACGCAGCGGCGAAATCGGGAATCCACGGTTTCACCAAGGCGCTGGCGCAGGAAGGCGCGACAAAGGGCGTGACCGTCAACGCGATCGCGCCCGGCTACATCGACACGGACATGGTCGCGGCTGTGCCCGCTCCAGTGCTCGAGAAGATCGTGGCGCGCATTCCCGTCGGCCGTCTCGGCCGCGCCGACGAGATCGCGCGCGGCGTGCTGTTCCTTGTCGCCGATGAGGCGGGATTCGTGACCGGATCGACGCTTTCGATCAACGGCGGTCAGCATATGTATTGAGGACGTGGGGGCAATCGCGGCACTGGACGTTCAAGGGATTGCGTTGGTGCGTGGCGATCGCCTCGTGCTGCGCGATCTGGATTTTCACGTCACGGCCGGCGAGACGCTCGCGATCGGTGGCCCCAATGGGGCCGGGAAAACGTCTGTCCTGCGTGCCCTGGCCGGGTTTCTGCAGTCTCGGTGTGGCAGCATCGTGCTTCGGATGGCGGACGGGGCGGTCATTTCGGAAGCCGAGGAGCGTCGCCTCTATATCGGATGGCTCGGGCATCAGGATGGCGTGAAATCCCCGCTCACTCCTCTCGAGCATCTGCAATCCCATGCGCGCTTTTATCAGTGCAAGGACGATATCGATGACGCGCTGTCGCGTACCGGTCTTGGCCATCTGCGTGACTTGCCAGTCCAGTATCTTTCCGCCGGCCAAAGGCGGCGCCTCGCGCTGGCCCGCCTGATCCTGGGCGCAAGACCTCTCTGGCTGCTCGACGAGCCGTTTTCCGCGCTCGACCAGGAAGGGAAAGCGATCGTGCGGCAGCTTGCCGAATCTCATTGCGCAACCGGGGGGATGCTCATTGCGGCAACGCACGAGCCGTTCGGCCTGCGTGGTGCTACAATCGAGCTTTCATGAGCTTCATGGCGCTCGTCGCGCGCGACATGCGCCTCGCCACGCGCGCGGGCGGAGGCGCGTTTCTGGCGCTCGCGTTCTTCGCCATGACGGCCACGCTCGTTCCGCTCGGCATCGGAGCGGAGCTGAGGCTGCTCAGCGCGGTGGCCGCCGGCATCGTCTGGGTTTGCGCGGTGCTTGCGGCGCTTCTGTCGCTCGATCGTCTGTTCCAGGCGGATTTCGAAGATGGCAGCCTCGACGTGCTGGCGTTGGGGCCGCTCCCGCTGGAATCGATCGCGGCCGCGAAGATTGCTGCGCATTGGCTTGTCACCGGTCTGCCCCTGACGATCGTCTCGCCGATGATCGCGCTGCTTTTTTCATTGCCGGGACGAGGATATAGCGCGCTGGCCGCGGCACTTGCGATAGGCACGCCCGCCGTCAGCGCCATCGGGGCTATCGGCGCAAGTCTCACAATCTCGATCCGCCGCGGCGGTCTCATCCTGCCCTTCATCGTGATGCCGCTCTTGGCGCCCATCGTCATCTTCGGCGCCGGCGCGGTGCGCGCCGCGATCGACGGACTGGCGAGCGGCGCGCTCCTCTTTCTCGCCGCGACTTCTCTTGCTGCAGTTCTTCTCTCGCCCTTCGCGGCCGCGGCCGGCCTGCGCCTCAACCTCGGCGCCTAGGGTACGAGAAGGCAGTTGAACGCGGAGGACGCGGAGGCTGCGCAGGGCTACGCGGACGAAGAATTGCGCGCCGAAAGGCGCGCCATAGTCCCCTGCGCCCACTGCGCAACCTTTGCGTATTCTGCGTTGAATCTTCCTTCTTTTTCCCTTGAGTTTCGCTCGTCACCGCCTTGCCGGGAATGGCGCGAGGCCGTAGAGGGGCTCCGATGTTCGAGCTTGCCAATCCCAAACGATTCATGGATGTCAGCCGTCCGGCGCTGCCATGGCTCGCAGTGGCGGCCGCCATTCTGATCCCTGTCGGCCTCTACCTCGCATTGTTTGTTGTGCCACCGGAGCGCCAGCAGGGCGATACTGTTCGCATCATGTTTCTCCACGTGCCCGCGGCCTGGGTCGCGATGATGGCCTATGCGCTGATGGCGGTCTGTTCGCTCCTCGGGCTCGTCAATCGCCATCCGGTCGCCGACGTCGCGGCGCGCGAAGCTGCACCTCTGGGCGCGCTGTTCACCGTGCTTGCGCTCGTCACCGGTTCGCTCTGGGGGAGGCCCATGTGGGGAGCCTGGTGGGTGTGGGACGCGCGGCTGACGTCATTCCTGCTGCTGTTGTTTCTTTATCTCGGCTACATAGCACTTTGGAGCGCGATCGAGGATGAAACTAGAGCGGCGCGTGCCGCGGCGATCCTTGCGATCGTCGGAGCGGTCAATCTGCCGGTCGTCAAGTTCTCCGTCGATTGGTGGAACACGCTGCATCAGGGCGAGAGCATTTTTCGCACGGGCGGCCCCGCGATCGCTTCCGTCTTTCTGTGGCCGCTTTTCATCATGGCGGGCGGCTACACGGCTCTCTTCGCAACACTCTGGATCATCCGTATACGAACGGCCATTCTTCAGCGCACGGTGCGCGCCCGCCTTGGTGCGGAAACCGGCCGATGATGCGCTTTCTGACAATGGGCGGTTACGCGGGTTTTGTCTGGCCTGCATACGGCATCTCGTTTGCAGGGTTGGCGGCGGTCGTCGTACTGACGCTGCGTTCCTACACCAGGGCAAAGGCGATGTTCGCCGCGATCGAAAGCGATAAAGCGAAGTGAAGCGGATCTTTTACCTGCTTCCCGTCATGGGATTTGGAGTGCTTGTCTATCTGTTCTTTCACAGCCTCGGCGGACCGCCGCAGGACGAATTGCCTTCTGCGCTGATCGACAAACCCGCTCCCGCGACGAGCCTTCCGCCGCTCGACAGCAAGACGATTGCCTTTACCTCGGCGGACCTGCGCGCAGGCCACGTCACGGTGCTGAATGTCTGGTCCTCGTATTGCGTGCCATGCAGGGCGGAAGCGCCTGCACTTGCTGAACTCTCGCGAGTCAAAGGCGTTGCGCTATTCGGGATGGTCTACAAGGACAGCGCGACTTCGGCGCGCGGATATCTTCAGGATGTGGGAAATCCCTTCAGCCGCATCGACATGGACCGCGATGGACGCGCCGGAATCGAATGGGGCATCTACGGCGTGCCCGAAACTTTCGTCGTGGACGGAAGGGGCGTCGTGCGCCTGCGCTATGCCGGCCCCATCGTCGGCGACGCGCTGGACAGGGTCATTCTTCCGGCAATCGAGCGCGCACGGGCGGCGAGCTAGCGCAGGAGAATGTTACGTGTCTCTGGTCCTCATCCTGAGCCAGTCGAAGGACGATGGCCCGGTCACGCCCGTCTTGCGGCGGCCTTTCGATGTGCTTTTCCGCCGCCGTTTGCGGGCTGTTCGTCAGCCGCCGCGGCTATCATTGCGAGCAGCTTGACGAAGCGGAGACGCTCCGGCGCCGGGAGCGGTTCCAGCAGGGCACGTTCAGCCTTTTCGGCGGCGAGGCGCGCGGCTCTCAGCACGCGCTTGCCGGCCTGGGTGATCACGACGGTATTCGCCCGGCCGTCTTCATCGGCGCGCTTGCGCGAGATGACGCCGCGCTCGAGCATGCGCCGTATCATCTCCGCAAGAGTCGAACGATCGATGCCCGTCGTCTCCACGAGCGACGTCTGGCTGACGCCATCGTGCTGCTCGAGTGCACAGAGAACGAGGTATTGCTGCTTCGTCAGATTTCTATCGCCGGACTCGCGCGCATAAAGATCGCCGTAAAACTGATGACAGCGTCGCATGAGATGCGACGGCGTTTCCGCAAGCTCAACGCTCCCGTTTGCCTTTCGCTGGCCCTTCGACATTTGTGAGGCCCCCAAGATCGAAAATGCAATTGCTCTTTGCGGAGACCGACCCGCGCAACGCCGGGCAAAGCATTCGTGGACGTCGCCTCCTCCGCGGAGGTCGTGAAGCTTAGTCGCGAAGAAGGTGCACGACAAGCGTTCCGTTGCGCAATTGTTTGCGCGTGTCGCGTTGTCGCGAAGCCGGCCGCCGCGTCCGCACCGCAAAATGCGACCACCCGTTTCGCGCCACCCAGAGTTGGAAAAATCGGTCTGCACGTGACGCTGGCTATTCCTCGGCGTCCGCGCGGATCTCGTGCTTGAGGATAAGCGGCGTCTGTGCAAGTGCGAAGAGGAAAATCAGCGGGATCACGGCCCAGACCTTGAAATAGACCCAGGTCGAAGTGGAAAAATTTCGCCACACGATTTCGTTAAGCATCGCCAGGCCGAGGAAAAACACTGCCCAACGCCACGTCAGGCCGCGCCAGCCTTTGTCGCTGAGAACAAAGGCATGGGCGAATACGTGCTTGATGAGCAGCTGGTTGAAAGCGAGCCCGCCGACCAGCAGGAACCCGAACAGCGCGTAAAGCACTGTCGGCTTCATTTTGATGAAGACGTCGTTGCGCAGATAGAGCGTGAGGCCGCCGAAGATCAGCACGATGACGGCGGTAAAGAGGGGCATGGGCGGCAGACGTCGATCACGAACGTATCCTGCTCCCAGCGCGAACAGAACGGCCGCCATGAAACACGCGGTCGCGGTGAATATGCCGAAATACTGGTACGAACCGAAGAATATGACGAGCGGCCCCAGATCGAGCGCGATCCGGACCAGATGAGATGTTTTTCCCGCGCTGCTCATGAAGCCCCCGTCAGCGCCCTGGCGAAAGCTGCCGCCTGAAAGGTCTGGAGATCATCTTCGCCTTCACCCACGCCAATATAGGGCACCGGCAATTCGAACCGGTCGGCGAGCGCGACGAGAATTCCACCTTTCGCAGTGCCATCGAGCTTGGTCATGATCAGCCCGGTCAAAGGCACCGTGGCCTTAAACGCTTCAACCTGCGAAATTGCATTCTGGCCAGTCGTGGCGTCGAGAACCAGCAGCACGGAATGAGGCGCATCGGGGTCGAGCTTCTTCAGTACGCGTACGATTTTCGTCAGTTCGGCCATCAGGCCGGCCTTGTTCTGGAGACGCCCTGCCGTATCGACGAGCAGTACATCGGCGCCGTTTGCGCGCGCGCGGGCAAGTGCGTCGAAAGCGAGGGCCGCCGCGTCGGCGCCGGCTCCGCGCGTGAAGACCTCGGCGCCCGTACGCGTGCCCCAAATCTGCAGCTGCTCGATCGCCGCCGCACGGAATGTATCGCCTGCCGCGAGCACGACTTTCAGGCCCTCGGACGTCAATATCCGCGCCAGCTTTCCGATCGTGGTCGTCTTGCCCGTCCCGTTCACGCCCACGATCAGCACGACGAACGGCTTGTGGCCACGATCGATTTCAAAGTGGACTTCCACGGGTTTGAGAAGAGCCGCAATTTCTGCGGCGAGCACCGAACGCAGCTCGCCTTCCGAAATTTCTGAATCGTAGCGGCCTCTCGCGACGGCGGCGGCGATATTGGAAGCGCGGATGGTGCCGATGTCTGCCCGAATCAACGCTTCTTCGAGTTCGGCTATGGTTTCGGCGTCCAGTTTTTTCTTGGTGAACAGCCCGGTGAGGCCAGCCGTCAGCGTGTTGGCGCTGCTCGAAAGTCCCTTCTTGAGCCTTCCCAGAAGGCCCGGTGCCGCGGGAGCTTCGATGTTCATGCGACAGCTTCCGCCGCGACGTGATTGGCGGCAGCAGAAATGATGCGCATGCGCATCAATGTTCGCGGCTCAGCCTGCTGTCCAAAACGCGCGGAGACGAAGCAGGGGGTTCGGCCACGGCCAGCCTCTTCAACCAGCACCGTTTGTACACCGCCCACGAGATCATTCAGCCGGATGGCAAGTTTCTGCGCGCCATGCGCGCGCAGGCGGTTGGCGCGTTCCCTGACTGTCGCGCGCGCAAGCTGGGGCATCCGCGCCGCGGACGTTCCGTGTCTGGGGCTGTAGGGAAACACGTGCAGGAATGTAAGGCCGGCGTCGTCCACAAGCTTTAGCGTGTTCCGGAACATCTCCTCACTTTCGGTGGGAAAGCCGGCGATCAGATCCGCGCCAAAGGCGGTGTCGGGCCGCAATCGCCGCACTTGCTCGCAGAAAGCAATCGTGTCGCGCCGCGAATGCCGTCTTTTCATGCGCTTCAGGATCAGGTCGTCACCCGACTGCGCGGAGAGATGAAAATGCGGCATCAGCCGTTCTTCTTCGGCGATCGCGCACATAAGCTCCGCGTCGGCCTCGATGGAATCGATAGACGAGAGACGCAGCCGCGGAAGAGAGGGCACTATCCGCAATAGCTTGCGAACCAACGTGCCGAGCGAAGGGAAGCCGGGAAGATCGGCGCCGTAGGCGGTCAGATCCACGCCGGTGAGCACGATTTCTGGATAGCCATGCGCGCAGAGACGCTGCGCTTCCTCGATGACCGCACCCATGGGCACGCTGCGCGAATTTCCCCGCCCGAAAGGGATGATGCAAAAGGTGCAGCGGTGGTCGCAACCATTTTGAATTTGCAGGAAGGCGCGGGCGCGGCCCTGAAAAGAATCCACGAATTGCGCGGCGGTTTCCTTAACCGACATGATGTCGTTGACACGCACCCGTTCGGCTGCGGCGACGCCGAAATCCGCGTAGCTCGCAGTTTCGAGCTTCTCGCGATTGCCGAGCACCAGATCCACTTCCGGCATGATCGCGTAGGTCGCGGGCTCGGTCTGGGCGGCGCATCCCGTGACGATGATTTTCGTCTGTGCGTTGCCGCGCCGTTTCCTGCGGATCGCCTGGCGCGACTGCCGCACGGCCTCGGCCGTGACCGCACAGGTGTTGAAGATCGTGACATCCTGCAATCCGGCCTCGGCGGCCCGCGCCCTGATGGCTTCGGATTCGTAGGCGTTCAGCCGACAGCCGAAAGTGATCACCTCCGGGCCGCTCATTGGCGCATACCCAACGCGGCAAGATCAATCTGCCCGGTGAAGGCCAGGGTTGCGCCGCCGGTCATCAGGACATGATCGTCAGCTTCGCGCCAATCGATGTTCAGAATGCCGCCATCGAGTATCACCTCCCATGCGCGCGGGCCAAGTTCGCGCCGATGCGCGGCCACCGCGGCCGCGCAGGCCCCCGTTCCGCAAGCTCGCGTGATGCCTGCCCCGCGCTCCCAGACCCGCATCCGCAAACGGCCGGGCGCGGGCACGCTCACAAATTCGACGTTGGTCCGCTCCGGAAACAGTGGAAGCTTTTCGATCCTGGCGCCCAGATCTGCGACCGGCGCGCGCTCCGCGTTGTCGACGAAGATGACGCAATGCGGATTGCCCATGGATAGGGCCGTCGCCGTGAGGGATTCGCCATCCACCGGCAGCGCGAAGGCGCGCGTGTCGACGTTGTCTGCGAGTGGTATGTCCTGCCATTGCAACCTGGGAACGCCCATATCAGCGGTCACCGCGCCCGCTCCGGCGTCGCTGCATACGACCAGTCCGCCCAGCGTGTCGATGCGCACTGTCGTTTCGTCCCTTTCCTCCATCAGGAGGCGTGCCACGCAGCGCGCGCCATTGCCGCAAGCTTCTACCTCGTCGCCGTCGGCGTTGAAAATCCGCATCATGGCATCGCCTCTGGCGCGGGGCTGTTCGATCACGATCACCTGATCGCACCCCACGCCGAGCCGCCTGTCGGCAATGGCGCGCGCCGCCGCTTCGTCCAGCGCAAGCCCATGATTGCGCGCATCGAAAACCACAAAGTCGTTCCCGAGGCCCTGCATTTTGTAGAACGGCGTCATGGCGGGGCTTATAGGCTGTGGCAGTTTGGAGAGCCAGCCAGCGCATTGACGTTTCGGCGCGGTGTTCGCAATACCGTTTCGGGCCGAAGGAGAGGTAGGCATGCGACTGCGCGGATGGTTCGCCGTCGGAATCGGAATTGCCACCGTTATTGCGGCGTGGGGTCATGACGGCGAGGCACGGGAACAGATGAAGGCGAACGATCCGTGGCTCTGGCTTGAAGACGTGCACGGCGCACGCCCGCTTGCCTGGGTGAAGCAGGAAAACGCACGAACGCTCGACGTGCTGGTCGCGGACCCCGACTACCGGCGCGATTACGATGCCGTGCTCTCCATTCTTGACGCCGAGGACCGCATCCCCTTCGGTGACATCGATCGGCAATATGTTTTCAACTTCTGGCAGGACCAGAAAAATCCCAAAGGTGTTTGGCGGCGAACCACAATCGCCGATTACGAGACTGCAAATCCGCATTGGGAGGCGCTGCTCGACGTCGACGGTCTCGCCGAGGCAGAACATGAGAACTGGGTCTTCAAGGGCGCCGCATGTTCGCCGGCACTCCTGCGCTGCCTTGTCTCGCTCTCCCGCGGCGGCGGCGACGCGGCAGTCGTGCGCGAATTCGATCTCGCCACGAAAAATTTTTCCGCGAACGGCTTCACGCTCGCGGAAGCGAAGTCCTACGCCGCCTATCTCGATGAAGACGCGATTCTGTTCGGCACGGATTTCGGCAAGGATTCGCTCACGAGTTCGGGCTATCCGCGCATCGTGAAAGTCTGGAAGCGCGGCGAGCCGATCGCGAACGCAAAAGAGGCGCTCGCGGGAAAGCCCGAAGATGTTTCGGTTTCGCCCACGGCGTTGCGCGCGCCCACGGGCTCGCTGGGCGTCATCATTCGCTCCACGACCTTTTTCGAGACCGAGTATTATCTTCCGGCGGCGACCGGTGAGTGGAAAAGGCTGCCGGTGCCCCTTTCGGCCGTGCTGCAGGGCATGACCGGCGGCCAGCTCATTTTCACCTTGCGCGGGGACTGGGCGACGCCTGAAGGGAGGAAAATCGAAAAGGGCACGCTGGTCGCTATCGCCGTGAAACCGTTCCTGACCGGCGGCAAACTTCCGCCTGCGACCGTTCTCTACGCGCCGCGTGCGCGCATCTCGGTCGAACAAGTCTCGTCCGGGCGCGACGCCGTCTACGCGGCCGTTTACGACAATGTCGTAGGCAGCGTTCATGCTTTCCGGTTCGATCCAGGAAAGAACACCTGGCGCGAGACAAAGCTCGACCTGCCGGGCGGCGGCGCCACCCAAATCGTGACGGCCAACGACTACGGCCCTGAAACACAGTTCCGGTTCGAGAGCTTTCTTACGCCCACGACACTCTATGCCGATGAGGGGAGCGATCACCCGCGCGCCCTCAAGTCGATTCCCGCGCGCTTCGACGCGTCGGGGCTCTCCACGACACAGCATGAGGCGACGTCGAGGGATGGCACGAAGATTCCGTATTTCGTCGTAGCACCAGCGGGCGCCGCAGGACCACGACCCACGATCCTCTATGGCTATGGCGGGTTCGAAATTTCGCAGACGCCCTGGTATTGGGCGAATGCGGGAAGGCTCTGGCTCGCCAAGGGTGGGGCCATCGCAGTCGCCAATATCCGTGGCGGCGGTGAGTTCGGGCCGGCCTGGCATGATGCGGCGGTCAAAATTCATCGTCAGCGCGCCTTCGACGATTTTGCCGCGGTCGCAGCCGATCTCTCCGCGCGCCGGATCACCACGCCGCGCCAGCTCGGCATCATGGGCGGCTCGAATGGCGGGCTCCTCGTCAGCACCGTCATGACGCAGCATCCCGAACTGGTCGGCGCCGTCGTCTGCCAGGTGCCGCTGACCGACATGCTCCGCTACACCAAGATCGGTGCGGGCGCGTCCTGGATTGGCGAATATGGAGATCCGGAAAACCCGGCGATGCGCGCGGCCATCCTCAAATACTCGCCCTATCAGAACGTAAGGCCCGGCGTGAAATACCCGCCGGTGCTTTTTGTGACCGCAACGTCGGACGATCGCGTCACGCCCGTGCATGCCCGCAAGATGGCGGCCAAGATGCTCGCGCAGGGCCACGACGTTCTCATCTTCGAAAATACGGAAGGCGGCCACGCTGCGGCGGCCGATCACCGCCAGGCCGCTGAGATGTGGGCGCTGAGCTTCGTGTATCTGAAGGAGAAGCTGGGGATGGGCGTTGGTTCAGGTGCCGCCTCCGGCACTTCGACCGTCGTGACTCCGCGCTGAGCGGGTTTGACACTCAGACGTTCGAAGCCTAAATCCCGGCCATTCCGGAAAGGCGGCATGCCTTCCGGTCCCGGGCACGGCCCGGGATCGCCTCCAGGCAGCGCGGATGCGCCCCCTGGAGCGTTTAAGCTTTGGGAAGCGCATGTTCGACTCTCTGCAACGTCGCCTCGGCGGCGTGTTCGATGGGATCCGCGGCCGCGGCGCGCTCAGCGAAGCCGATGTCGAGCTGGCGCTCAAGGAAGTTCGCGCTGCGCTGCTCGACGCCGACGTGGCGCTCCCGGTCGTTACGTCCTTCATCGACAAGGTGCGCCCGCGCGCGATGGGCGAATCCGTCATCCGCTCCGTCACGCCCGGCCACCAGGTGGTCAAGATCGTCCATGACGTGCTGGTGGAGACACTGGGCGAGGAGAATGCCGGCCTCGATCTCGGCAGTCCGCCCGCGCCGATCCTGATGGTTGGCCTCCAGGGCTCGGGCAAGACAACGACGTCGGCCAAGCTCGGCCTGATGCTGCAGAACCGCGACAAGAAGCGGGTATTGATCGCTTCGCTCGATGTGCGCCGGCCCGCGGCCATGGAGCAGCTGAAAATCCTCGGCGAGCAGGCGGGCGTGCCCACGCTTCCCATTCTTGCCAACCAGTTGCCGCTCGATATTGCCAGGCGCGCGCTCGCCGCCGCCCGCGTCGGCGGATATGACGTGCTGATCCTCGACACGGCGNNCGGCGGGCCGCCAGCACATCGACGAAGGGCTGATGCTCGAAGTGGCGCAGGTGCGCGACGCCGTGAAGCCGCACGAAACGCTTCTCGTCGCCGACAGCCTGACGGGCCAGGACGCGGTCAACATCGCCAGATCCTTCAACGAGCGCCTCCATCTGACGGGGATCATTCTCTCGCGCGCCGACGGCGATGCGCGCGGGGGAGCCGCACTCTCAATGCGTCAGGTCACGGGCGCGCCGATCAAGTTCCTCGGCGTCGGCGAGAAGCTCGATGCGCTCGAGGCGTTCCATCCCTCACGCGTCGCCGACCGGCTCCTCGACATGGGTGACGTGGTGAGCCTGGTCGAAAAGGCGTCGGAGACGATCGACCGGGAGCAGGCCGAGAAACTCGCCCGCAAGATGAAGAAGGGCCAGTTCGACATGGAGGATCTGGCGGATCAGCTCAAACAGATGCGCAGGCTTGGCGGCATGCAGGGCGTTCTTTCCATGCTGCCAGGCGTCGGCAAAGTGAAGGATCAGCTCGCCGCTGCCGGTCTCGACGACGGGATGCTGAAGCGCCAGGAAGCGATCATCCAGTCGATGACCAAGAAGGAGCGGGCCAAACCCGACATCCTCAACGGCTCGCGCCGCAAGAGGATCGCTGGCGGAGCGGGCGTGGAAGTTTCCGAAGTCAACAAGCTTCTCAAGATGCACCGCCAGATGGCGGACATGATGAAGCGCGTCGGCAAGCTCGGCGCACGCGGTGCTTTCGGGATGGGCGGCATGCCGCAATTGCCGCCGGATTTCATGACGAGGCGATAGTCACACTTTCGGACAAGGAGAATCAGTATGGCTTTAAGGATCAGACTCGCGCGCGGCGGCACCAAGAAGCGCCCGCATTACGCCATCGTGATCGCGGACTCGCATTCGCCGCGCGACGGCCGCTTCATCGAAAAGATCGGTTACTACAATCCGATATTGCCCCGCGATCATGCGGACCGCCTGAAGCTCGATCTCGACAAGGCAAAGGCCTGGATCGCGAAGGGCGCGGTGGCCAGCGATCGCGTGCACCGGTTCCTCTCGGATGCAGGTGTCGTCAAACCGTTGACCAGGAACAGTCCGGAGAAAGCCAAGCCGAAGAAGAAGGCGCAGGAGCGTGCGGCCGCGGCATCGTCTGCGGCGGCGGCGCCGCAGAGCTGATCGCGGCGCAGGCCATGACGGCCGGCGACATCGTTCTGGGCGTCGTCATCGGCGCACAGGGCTTGCGCGGCGAGGTCAAGGTGAAGACCTTCACCGAGACGCCCGGACATCTTTCCGTGTACGGACCTTTGCGCACCGAGGGCGGCCGCACGCTTGAGATCGCCAGCGTGCGCGCCGTCAAAGCCGGAACGGCGATTGTGCAGTTCAAAGGCATCGACGATCGTTCGACCGCGGAATCGCTCGCCAATGCCAAACTGCTGGTCGGGCGCGCGGCGCTGCCCGCGACCGCAAAGGACGAGTTCTATCATGCGGATCTCGTCGGCCTGCGCGCGCTGGATTCCGAAGGCCGAACCATCGGTGCAGTGAGCGCGATCCACAATTTCGGCGCGGGCGACGTGATCGAGTTGTCCCGCACCGAAGGCGGCACATTGCTCCTTCCGTTCACACGCGAAACCGTCCCCACGATCGACCTTGCAGAAAAGTTTGTGGTGGTCGCCGAGCCGAAGGACGCCGAAGCGGAAGCGGAACGGGGAGTCGAATGAGCTGGAAAGCGACCGTGCTGACTCTGTTTCCGTCGATGTTTCCGGACACCCTCGGCGTGTCCCTTGTCGGGCAGGCGCGCGAGAAGGGCATCTGGTCGCTGGACGTGCGCGATATCCGCGAGCACGGGATTGGACGTCACCGCGCGGTCGACGATGCGCCTGCCGGCGGCGGGCCGGGCATGGTCATGCGGGTGGATGTGGCTGCGGCGTCTATCGATGCGGCACGCGCAGGCGAGCCCGACCGGCCCTCGCTTTATCTCTCGCCCCGCGGAAAGCCGCTCACGCAGGCCAAGGTCAGCTCGTTGAGCCGGGCGCCGGGTGTGCTCTTGCTTTGCGGGCGCTTCGAAGGGCTCGACGAGCGCGCGATCGAGGCACGCGGGCTGGAAGAGGTTTCGATCGGCGACTTCGTTCTTGCCGGAGGCGAGATCGCCGCCATGGCCCTGATCGAGGCGTGCGTCCGCCTTCTTCCCGGCGTCCTCGGTTGCGAATCGTCGCGGGCCGAGGAGAGTTTCGAAGGCGGATTGCTCGAATATCCGCAATACACGAGACCCCAATCGTTCGAGGGCCGCGACATCCCGCCGGTGCTGGTTTCGGGTCATCACGAGGAGATCGCCCGCTGGCGCCGGGCGCAGGCGGAAAAGCTGACCAAAACGCGCCGCCCAGACCTCTGGTCCCTCTATGAAACCCGCCACGGGTAGGCTATAGGGCGCCCCTTCCCGCGCGCATGGAGACGGACATGAATCTCTTGAAACAGCTCGAGGCCGAGCAGATGAGCGCGCTGCGCGGCAAGAAGCCGCTACCCAGTTTCCGCCCCGGCGACACGCTGAAGGTCAACGTCAAGGTGGTCGATGCGACCTATGACGAGAAGACCAAGCAGACCAAGACACGCGAGCGCCTTCAGGCTTTCGAGGGCGTCTGCATCAGCCGTGCCGGCGAGGGGCTGAACGAGAGTTTCACCGTGCGCAAGCTCTCCTATGGCGAAGGCGTGGAGCGCGTATTTCCCATCTACAGCCCGGTCGTGGATTCGGTGCAGGTCGTACGCAAAGGCAAGGTGCGCCGCGCGAAGCTCTATTATCTGCGCGGCCGGCGCGGAAAGTCCGCCCGCATCAGCGAGCGCGTCGAGCGCGGCGCAAGCGAGCCGGCGGAAAGCGCGAGCTCGTAGCGGGTTCGCCAGAATCGGATCGCAACGCCTCGATGTTCCGCACCCTTCGACAAGCTCAGGGTGAGGATATTTTTTTACCCTCATGGTGAGCCTGTCGAACCATGAGGGCCGGCGGTGACGCTTCGACGCCGCGTTCGTGACGATCATGCCCGCGCGCAGCGCGCCCGCAGAGGCTCGTCGTGACCAAATCCCCCTCCCGCGGACATTTGCTGCGCCTTCTGGGCGTGAGCTTCGGCGTTGCAGTGGGCGTGGGCGAGATGATCGGCTCGGGCATCCTGCGCTCGCCGAGCGTCATCGCAGCCAGCCTGCACGATTCCGGGGCGATCCTTGCCCTATGGTCGCTCGGAGCGGTGCACGCCTTCCTCGGCGCCAATATTATGGCCGAGCTCGGCACA
This sequence comes from Alphaproteobacteria bacterium, assembly GCA_003131925.1. Taxonomy (GTDB): domain Bacteria; phylum Pseudomonadota; class Alphaproteobacteria; order Micropepsales; family Micropepsaceae; genus Rhizomicrobium. Next base: position 14,428 of record PKWC01000077.1, read on the forward strand.
GCAGTTCCGCGTGCGGGCGGCGCCTATGTCTACGCGCACCGTGCCTATGGCGATGTCGGCGGCCTTGTCGTGGGCTGGTCCATCTTTGCATCCCACCTGGCCGGCATCGCCGCCGCCTCCGTCGTGTTCGCCGATTTTTTGGGCCTGCTCTGGCCCCCTGCCGCGGCGCATACGGCCGCCGTCGCGATCGGCGTTCAGCTTCTTCTCTACAGCGCCAATGCCATCGGCGTGCGCGAGGGCCGCGCCATGCAGGAGGCGACGAGCCTCGTCAAGGCGCTGCTGCTCATCGCCTTCGCGGTTGCAGCCTTGTGGCTGATGCCTGCGAACAGTTCGCAGACCTTCGCGCATTTCCATCTTGTTCCGGTCGGCTTTGTCGCTTTCATCGGCGCCTACCAGCTGATCAAGGGGGCCTATTCGGGATGGGATGCATCGGTCTACTTCGCCGAAGAGAACGTAACGCCCACGAAGAGCATTCCGCGCGCGCTGTTCTTCGGACTTGCGCTCACCGCGGCGATCTACGTGTTGGTGAACGCGGCTCTCCTCCATGCGCTCGGCACTGACGGGACTGCGTCGTCAGGGCTTCCCTTCGCCATCGTCCTTGATCGCGTCGGCGGTACGCTTGCATCGACGCTCTTCGTCATCGGCGCGATGATCACCGTCACGAGCTGCGCCAATGCGAACATCATGATCGCGCCGCGCGTGCTCTTCGCCCTCTCCCGCGACCGGCTGCTTCCCGTTTCATTGCAGGCGGTGAACGAGGGCGGCAGTCCCTATTTCGGCTTTATGCTCACTGCTTCAATCTCGATTGCGCTCGCGGCCACCGGTGCGTTCAGCCTTGTTTTCGGCCTGATCGGAATCCTGACCTCGGTCTCGGGCCTGCTCGTCGGGATTTCGTTCTTCGTACTGCGCCGTCGCGAGCCCGACCTGCCGCGTCCGTTCCGCGCCTTGCTCGTCCCCTGGCTTCCGGCTCTTCTTGTCGGCATCGACGGAACTTTGCTGGTACTTTTCGCGGTGACCGATCGCCGTGGCGCGGTTTTCGCCGCTGCGTTGTGTCTTCTCTGCGTGCCATTGGGGCTGATGGCGCAGCGCGCCCGCATGCGCGCACCGGCGTGAACGCGCAAAGCTTGCCTCGCTGCCATGCAGAGGCTACCTAGCCGCGGTTCTTCTGGCCCGAAAGGATCTCCATGGCCCGCAGCAAAGTCGCCTTGATCGGGGGCGGACAGATCGGCGGTACGCTCGCCCATCTCGTGGCGCTGAAGGAGCTGGGCGACGTCGTCTTGTTCGACGTGGTGGAGGGATTGCCACAAGGCAAGAGCCTCGACATCGCACAGGCCGGGCCGATCGAAGGCCATGACGCCCATCTCAAGGGAACGAATTCCTATGCCGACATCGCGGGCGCCGACGTGGTGATCGTCACCGCGGGCGTGCCGCGCAAGCCCGGCATGAGCCGCGANNCCAATCCGCTCGACGCGATGGTGTGGGCGCTGCAGAAGCTCTCGGGTCTGCCGCACCGCATGGTGGTCGGCATGGCCGGGATTCTCGACAGCGCGCGCTTCCGCCATTTCCTCGCCGACGAGGTCAAGGTGAGCGTCGAGGACGTGTCGGCTTTTGTGCTCGGCGGTCACGGGGACACGATGGTGCCGATGCCGCGCTTCTCCACCGTTGCCGGCATCCCGCTGCCCGAGATCGTGAAGTTGGGCTGGATCAGCCAGGAGCGCCTCGACCGGATCGTGCAGCGCACGCGCGACGGTGGTGCAGAGATCGTGGGCCTGCTCAAGACCGGCTCCGCCTTCTACGCGCCGGCGACGGCCGCGATTGCAATGGCGGAGAGCTATCTCAGGGACAGGAAGCGCGTGCTGCCCTGTGCGGCGTATGTCGATGGCCCTTATGGCATCAAGGGACTCTATGTCGGAGTCCCCGCGGTCATCGGCGAGAAAGGCGTCGAGCGCATCGTCGAGCTTGATCTCACCGCAGAAGAGCGCGCGGCGCTCGGAAAATCGACCGATTCCGTCAAGACCTTGATCGAGGCATGCAAGAAACTCGAGCCGAAGCTGGCGTGAGTTTAGGCGAATGTCCGGTGGTTCTGAATCGTCTCCCCCAACATGTCATCCCCGCGAAAGCGGGGACCCACGGGCAAGCGACGTGCATTTGCTCTGGTTTCCCGCTCCCGCGGGAATGACACTTTTGGGGGAATTATCCTCGTCGAAATGCGCCCTATCGATTCTCTGTCGGCAAAAGTAAGGTTCTAGATGTCCATCCTCGTCGACAAGAACACGCGCGTCATCTGCCAGGGCTTCACCGGCAAGCAGGGCACGTTTCATTCCGAGCAGGCGATTGCCTATGGAACGAAGATGGTCGGTGGCACGTCGCCCGGCAAAGGCGGCACGACGCATCTCGGCCTGCCGGTGTTCGACACTGTGCGCGAGGCAAAGAGTGCGACCGATTGCACCGCGAGCGTCATCTACGTGCCGCCACCCTTTGCGGCGGACGCCATCCTCGAAGCGATCGATGCGGAGATTCCTTTGGTCGTCTGCATCACCGAAGGAATTCCAGTCCTCGACATGGTCAAGGTGAAGCGCGCGCTGTGCGGCTCGAAGACGCGGCTGATCGGCCCCAATTGTCCCGGCGTGATCACACCCGGCGAATGCAAGATCGGCATCATGCCGGGCCACATCCATCGCCGCGGCAAGGTGGGCATCGTCTCGCGCTCAGGCACGCTCACCTACGAAGCGGTTTGGCAGACGACCGCCGTGGGGCTCGGCCAGTCCTCCTGTGTCGGCATCGGCGGCGACCCAGTCAAAGGCACCGAGCATATCGAGGTGCTCGACATGTTCCTCGCCGATCCCGAAACCGAAGCGATCATCATGATCGGCGAGATCGGAGGCTCCGCCGAGGAAGACGCGGCGGAATTCGTAGGCCGCGCAAGGACGAAAAAGCCCATGGTCGGATTCATCGCGGGCGTGACCGCGCCGCCCGGCCGGCGCATGGGCCATGCGGGCGCGATCATTTCCGGCGGCAAGGGCGGCGCGCAATCGAAAATCGCGGCGATGAAAGCCGCCGGCATCCGCGTCTCGCTCAATCCCGCTGCGCTGGGCACGACGCTCGTCGATCTATTGAACGGGCGATAGCGACGGCTTTCGCGTGGAGCCCCGGATGAGCGCCAGCAGCGGACGCTCGAAACGCGTATAGGCGAGCCAGCCGAGGAATATCAGCACCACGTAGAAGCCGGCCATCGCATAACCCGTCTGGAAGTTCGCGGGCGTCCATCCCAGCCGCAGCGCGATCAGCGCAAGCGCGAGCTGCATCGGGAAATGAATGAGATAAGTCGAATAGGAAATGTCGCCCAGGAACGTCAGCCGCGCCCAGGCGCCGCCGAAGACTTCCTCGTGCAAGGCGAGCGCCGCGAGCGTCAGCGGGCTAACGACGAAGATGAAACCCATCAGGAAAATCGGATATTCGTGACCTGCGAAGAATTTCGCCAGTGGCGCGGGCGCGTGAGCGAACAAAGATTGGATGGGTCCGAGATAGACTTCCACGATGGCGATAGCCCAGGCAGCGAGCGCCGCCGCCATCGCGCAGCGGGCGATCACTTTCGCATTGGCATGCGATGACAGTCGCCGCACCGCGTAATAGGTCACGCCGCCGAAAAAGAAGCCCATGACACCACGGCCGATCTGTCCGTCCCAGAAAAAGAAAATCGCACCCGCGAGCGCCAGGGCGAGCGCTCCTTTCACGCCACGCAGACCGAAGCGAACTGCGACGAAGAAAAGAATGTAAAGCAGCACCTCGATCGACACCGCCCAATCGGGCCCGTTGAAGGATTGCAGTTCGTCGGGCGGCAGCCATTGCTGGACGAGGAAGAAACTCCTCACGAAATGGCCCCAATCATTGGCATCGAAGATGAACCAGCTTCCCGTGTGACGGAAAAAGACCAGCTGCATCGCCGCCGCGGCGAGCAGGGTCGCGAGATAGAGCGGGTAGAGCCGCGAGAAACGCTGCCGTGCGAAGGTTCCCGCGCCGATCTCCCGCCGCGCCACGGGCTCGAGATAGAGCCAGAAGAAAACGAAGCCCGAGACCGCAAAGAACAGGTCGACGGCAACCCAGCCTTCTTCGTAGAGAGGCTTGAGGAACGGATAGAACGGCTCGGCGGTGCGGCTCCAGCCGGCGGCCCACGTGCCACCGATGGCGTAGAAATGCTGCCAGTGCCAGACGACAATGGCGAGCGCACCAACGCCGCGCAGCGCGTCGAGCGAATAAAGACGTTTTGCCGTCACGGGCGCCGGTCCCCTACCTCGGAATCATTGCCGGGCAATACCATATTAGCCCGGTGAAGGTTCCGTGCCGAAACCCACCACGCAAGCGCGTGCATTCGAAGGCCGAATGGGCTAGAGCCCGGCGCGTCCTTCGACAGGCTCAGGACGAGGGAAATGCCCTCACCCTGAGCCTGTCGAAGGGTGGGCCCGTTATGAGACCGAGATGACTGGACAGTCCCCGCCTCTGCGCGCGTCGAACGAGATTCTGGAAGCGACCTCGTTCCTCTCGGCCGCCAACGCTTCGTTCGTCGAAGAGCTTTACGCACGCTGGCTGGAAAGCCCCGAAGCAGTCGATCCGAGCTGGCGGAATTTCTTCGCGGAGCTTGGCGCCCCAGAACCAGCGTCGCGGCAATCGGCGCAGGCCCCAAGGCCACGTCTTCGCCCGCGCGCCACGAAGGAAGATGCGGATCTGATCGGGGCGTTGACCGGTTATTGGCCACCGGACGAGGGAACGGTTTCGCGCGCCGCGGACGTGCGCCTCGCGGCAAGGGAATCGATCCGCGCCATCCAGCTTGTGCGTGCCTATCGTGTGATCGGTCACCTCGCGGCAGATCTTGACCCGCTCAATCTCTTGAACAAGCCGCCGCTGCCGCAGCTCGATCCCCATTTCTACGGCTTCCGCGACGCCGATCTCGATCATCCCGTCTTCATCAACGGCGTCCTGGGCCTCGAAAGCGCGACGCCCAGGCAGATGGTCGACATCCTCAAGCGCACCTATTGCGGCCGCATCGGCTACGAGTTCATGCACATCAACGATGCCGAGCAGAAGGACTGGCTGCAGCGCAGGATCGAAGGCCCGGACAAGGAGATTTCCTTCACTCCGGAAGGCAAGCGCTCGATTCTCTTCAAGCTCGTCGAAGCGGAAGGCTTCGAGAAATTCTGCGCGGTGCGTTTCGTCGGCACAAAGCGTTTCGGGCTCGATGGCGGCGAAGCGATGATCCCCGCGCTCGAGCAGATCATCAAGCGCGGCGGCCAGCTCGGCGTGAAGGAGATCGTGCTCGGCATGTCGCATCGTGGGCGGCTGAACGTGCTTGCCAACGTGATGTCGAAGCCGTACCGCCAGATCTTCCACGAGTTCCAGGGCGGCAGCACCAATCCGGGCCAGGTCGAAGGCTCTGGCGACGTGAAATACCATCTCGGCGCGTCGTCGGACCGCGAGTTCGACAACAGGCGCGTGCACCTGTCGCTCTCAGCGAATCCTTCGCATCTCGAAGCCGTCGATCCCGTCGTGCTCGGCAAGGCGCGCGCGAAGCAGGATCAGCTGAACGATGAGGACGGGCGCGCAAGCGTGCTGCCGCTGCTGATTCATGGCGACGCGGCTTTCGCCGGCCAGGGTGTGGTGGCGGAGTGCTTCGCGATGTCGGGCACCAAGGGCTTCCGGACCGGTGGCACGATTCATTTCATCGTCAACAACCAGATCGGCTTCACCACCGCGCCGGCCTATGCGCGCTCCTCGCCCTATCCCTCCGACGTGGCGCTCATGGTGCAGGCCCCGATCTTCCATGTTAATGGCGACGATCCGGAGGCGGTCG
>PKWC01000235.1 GCA_003131925.1 Alphaproteobacteria bacterium
AACGACGTGCGGTTGCCCCTGGATGCCCGCTTCGGCGGGCATGACATGTTTGGTTGAATATGAACAGAACACGATCTGGATGTACGATCTCAGATCGCCACTTCGCACCAGACGGGAACGTGATCGGAAGGTTTTTCTCGGCCGCGCACATGCCTGTCGATTCCGCAGCCCCTGAGCCGGTCGGCGGCCTGGGGCGAGAGCAGGATGTGATCGATACGGATGCCGTGATCTTTCTGCCAGGCGCCGGCTTGATAGTCCCAGAACGTGTATTGCTGCGTTTCGGCGTGGCAGGCGCGAAAGGCATCGGTGAAACCCAGGCATTCGACGCGGCGAAGGGCGGCGCGGGATTCGGGCTGAAATAGTGCATCCGTCTCCCAGGCCTTGGGGTCGTAGCAATCGTCGATTTCCGGGATCACGTTGATGTCGCCCATGAGCGCGAGCGGTTCTTCCAGCGCGAGGAGTTCCTGCGCGTGTTGCGCCAGCCGTTCGAGCCAACCGAGCTTGTACTTGAATTTGTCGGTGCCGATGGGATTGCCGTTCGGCGCGTAGACGGACGCCACCCTTACGATGCCGTGCTCACCCGGCACGACCGCCTCGATGTAGCGCGCGTGATCGTCGCCATTGCCTCCCGGCAGGCGCGGCGTCGCGTCCTCGAGCGGCCGCTTCGAAAGGATCGCCACGCCGTTATAGGTCTTCTGTCCGTGTATGGCGCAATTGTAGCCGAGCGACTCGAATGCATCGGCCGGGAATGCATCGTCCGTCGTCTTGGTCTCCTGGAGACAAACGATGTCCGGTTCCGCTTCCTTGAGCCACGCGCGCGCGGCATCGAGCCTCGCCTTGATGGAATTGACGTTCCAGGTCGCGAGCTTCATTTGCGGACCTCGCTTGGACGCTCCGGATCGATATTCATTGGGGGCGTCTACACGGAAAAGCTGGTGCCGCAGCCGCATGACGAGGTTGCGTTGGGGTTGTTGACCTTGAAGGCCGCCCCGATCAGATCGTCCACGAAGTCGATTTCCGCACCCGCCAGAAAATCGAGGGAAACCGGGTCGACGAGGACGACCGCTCCTGCTCGCTCGATCACCAGATCGTCTTCGAGCTTTGTGTCGTCCAGGGCAAAATTGTACTGGAAACCGGAGCACCCGCCGCCGGTTACGGCCACGCGAAGCATGGCCGGCCCGGGCTCTGCCCCGAGAATCTCGGCGATCCGTCTTGCGGCCCGCTCCGAAACAGTAACAGGGCTTGCCGTTTCCGCGTTCATCGTTGTTTCCACTGACACCATCCTTTGCCATATCTAATGCGTGCAGCCACAGGAACAAAGCCCGTGAGTGCCGCTCCCCGGCCGGCCGGCCACCTGCTGCCGCCGTTGTTCGAGCCGCCCTCGACCCGCGCAGTATACGCCTGTCGGCCTGCCCTGAGCCGTGGCCGGCTTTACCCCGAAGCGGAGAGCGCCACCCGCAGCTGTTATCAGCGCGATCGGGATCGCATCATCCATTCCGCCGCCTTCCGCCGTCTGAAGCATAAGACGCAGGTCTTCGTGCAGCATGAAGGCGACTATTATCGCACGCGTCTGACCCATTCCCTCGAAGTGGCCCAGATCGCGCGCTCGGTTGCGCGCCTTCTGTCCGTGGACGAAGACCTCGCCGAAGCCATCAGCCTGGCTCATGATCTCGGCCACACGCCATTCGGGCACGCGGGGGAGGAAGCCCTCAATGCTGCCGCAAGTGCGATCGGCGGATTCGACCACAATGCCCACGCGCTCCGTCTCGTCACCAGGCTCGAGCATCGTTACGCAGAATTCGACGGCCTCAATCTCACCTGGGAAACGCTCGAAGGCCTCGTCAAGCACAATGGGCCGCTCGTGAGGGCTGCCGCTCCGGCAGTCCTGCCCGCGCCCATTTCGGCCTTCGACGCACGCTGGCCCCTGGAACTTTCCGGATGGCCTGGCCTCGAGGCCCAGGTGGCCGCGATCGCCGACGACATTGCCTATGTCAATCACGACATCGACGACGCGCTGCGTGCCGGTCTTTTCTCCGTGGATGACCTTTCCGCCGCGCCGCTCGCCGGTCCCCTGGCTCGCGAAGTTTCCGAACGCTATGGCCCTCTCGAGCTGGGGCGGTTCATCGGCGAACTTGTCCACAGGCTGATCAGTGCGTTGATTGCCGATCTGATGAACGAAACGCGAGGGCGCCTGTCCGTGGCGAGCCCGGGCTCCCCGGCCGATCTGCGCAATCTGGGGCGGCCGGTGGCGGGTTTGTCGGCCGGCATGGCGCAAGACCTCGCGCAGCTGAAAGCCTTTCTGCTGGCGCGCATGTATCGTCATCCTCGCGTGACCGGTTCGATGTCCGCTGCAAAGCGCGTCGTTGTCGATCTTTTCACGGCTTTCACCGGCGATCCGGCGCTGCTGCCGTCCGATTGGCGCGACGCCTGCGCGGGCGCAGCGGACCCCCAGACCGCACGGGTGGTTCGCGACTATATCGCCGGCATGACAGACCGTTTCGCCCTCCTGGAACATCGCCGGATCTTCCACATCGAAATTGCCCTCTGATCTCGACAAGTCGTGATTCGACGGGCCGGGAATGATAGATTCCGCCGGCATCAGATTCGGGACCTGCACGAATGACAAATCTGGAACGGCGCGCTTACGAGCCGCGGATCGATAAAATTCCCGAATTCGATGTTGACGATGAGAAGGAAACCGTGGACGACGGATCGCGGCTGCCGCTGTTGATTGTCATCGCCCTCGTTGTGCTGGCCGCCTTCGCCGGCGTCGTGTGGCTGGCCTATACGCAGNNTACGCAGGGGGTTGAGCGTGGACGAGCCGATGGGCCACGCGTCGTTAGCGCAGGGGGCCATCCATCAAAAGCGGAGGGATCCCAGTCCTCCTTGACCGGCCTCAAAATCTATCAAGCGTCGCCGAACACCGCGGGCACCACGTCTCGGGCGCATGCGAGAAGTCCCGCGAGCGAGGTGCCGGCGCTCCGCTCATCCGCCAACAGCGTCGCCGACTCACCCGACGAAGCGCCGGCGGCGCCTTCGACCTCGCCCTCAACACTAGCGAGCCGGTCGGCTCCGGCGATGCCGATACAAGCTCCCCCGGCGCCCCGAATCGCAACAAAGTCTCCCGCGCAGCTCGCGCCGCCTCGGGACGCCGCCACGCTCTCACCGCAAAACACGGCGGAGCCAGCCTCGCCCCACACGACTCCGCTGCAGGGAATCCTGCTGCAGATCGGATCCTACAAGTCTGAAGCCGAGGCGAGTGAATCGTGGCGCACGTTCAAGGCGCGGCATGCAATCGTCGCCGGGTATCAAATGGATGTACGGGAGGTGAATCTGGGCGCCAGGGGAATCTGGTATCGCCTTCGCGTGGGTTCTTTCTCCGATAGACAATCCGCAATCGGTGTCTGCGAAAAGCTGAGGGCAGATGGCGCGAACTGTCTCATCGCCCGGTAAGCGGATCGGACGCACCTGAAAGCATGCGCACGCGCGCCATCTATGGCTGTCTTGGAACGGAACTGACGTCCGACGAGCGGCAGTTTTTTGCCGACGCGCAGCCTTGGGGATTCATCGTGTTCGGGCGCAACATTGCGGATCGCGACCAGTTGCACAGGCTGGTTCTGTCGCTGCGCGAATGCATCGGTGATGAGCGCGCTCCCGTCCTGATCGATCAGGAAGGCGGGCGTGTGGCCCGACTAAGGCCGCCGGGCTGGACCGAACGCAGGCCAGCAGCCCGATTTGGTGCCCTGTGCGCCACTTCTGCGGAGACCGCGCGCGAAGCCGCCTATCTTAACGCCCGTCTCATCGCCAACGATGCTTTTCAGCTCGGAATCAATGTCGATTGCGCTCCCGTTCTCGACGTTCCGGTCGAAGGCGCCGATGGCGTGATCGGCGACCGCGCCTTTGCGCACGATCCTGCCGTCGTCATCGACCTTGGTCGCGCAACAATCGAAGGCATGCTCGACGGCGGCGTATTGCCGGTCATGAAGCATATTCCCGGTCACGGCAGAGCGACGGCCGATACCCACAAGGCATTGCCTCATGTCACGGTCCCGGTCGAAGTGCTGAGTGCAAGCGACTTTGTCACCTTCCGCAGCCTCAACCATTGTCCGATGGCGATGACAGCGCACGTCGTCTTCGATGCGATCGATCCGCAGCGGCCGGCCACGACGAGTCCCAAGGTTATTCGCGACGTCATTCGTGGCGAGATAGGCTTCGAAGGCGTGCTCATCAGCGATGATCTGTCGATGAATGCGCTCAAGGGGCCTCTGTCGGTTCGCACCAAGGCAGCGTTGTTCGCCGGCTGCGACATCGCTCTGCACTGCAATGGCTCGATGAACGAAATGCGCGAAGTGGCGGCAGAAGCCAAACCGCTCCAGGATCATTGGTTGAAGCGCTGCGAGTCGGCGCTGGCGCATCTGGCGTCTCCCGAACCGATTGACGCACAGGCTGCCGAAGCCCGACTCGCGCAGCTTCTGGAGGGCGCAAATTGAGCGATTTCGGCGAGGCTTTTGAACATCTCACGCCCGCGCCGTCCGTCGAGGACGCGCTCGTCGTGGCGGTGGATGGATTCGAGGGCCCCCTCGATCTTCTTCTTTCGCTTGCGCGCAACCAGAAAGTCGATCTGACCAAAATTTCCGTCCTCGATCTGGCAGATCAATATCTCGAATTCATCGAGACCATTCGGGGGCGCAACCTCGAACTCGCGGCCGACTATCTCGTCATGGCCGCGTGGCTCGCCTACCTCAAATCCCGGTTGCTTCTTCCACAGCCGGCTTCCGAAGAAGGCGAGCCGACCGCGGACGAATTGGCCTCGCTGCTACGCTGGCGTCTTCAGAGGCTGCAGGCGATGCGCGAGGCTGCCGCAAGGCTGATGGCGCGGGACCGGCTGGGCCGAGAGATTTTCATTCGCGGCATGCCGGAACCGGTCAAAATCATTCGTCTGCCGGAACATACCGACTCATTCTATGATCTGCTGAAGGCCTATTCCACGCAGCGGCTCAATCGCGCGGGCGCGCGGAGCTATCGGCCCGTTCATGCGCCTGTGCTTTTGATCGAGGAAGCGCGGGAGAGGCTGGAGCGCATGGTAGGCCGCATCGGCAATTGGAGCGGGTTGTCGAGGCTGTTGCCGGCAGATTGGTCTGGNNCCGGCGCTCCGGCCTCGCCAGCACTTTGCTTGCGTGCCTGGAGCTGGCACGCGACGAAAAGCTTGAGCTACGGCAATTGCGTCCATTCGACGAAATCTATGTCAGAGACCGCGGTGAGCCGCGGGCCCGGGAGGCGGCGTTATGAATCAGGTCATTCGACTGTCGGAGATCATGGCGAAAGCGGAATTCGAACCGGAGTCCGGAAATGCGTCGAACCGCGATGCCCCGCCGGAGCCAGACACGGAACTCCTGCGAATGGCGGAGGCGATCCTTTTTGCCGCTGCTGCACCGATCGACGAGAAGGCGCTGTCAACATCGCTCCCTCGCGGAGCAGACGTTCCGGCGCTCATTTCGGAACTTGAGCGAATTTACGCGCATCGCGGCGTAAATCTCGTCAAAGTCGCGGAAAAGTGGCAGTTCAGGACCGCTCCCGATCTGGCTTTCCTGCTGCGCAAGGAACAGCCGGAACAGAAACGTCTGTCACGCGCCGCCATGGAGACATTGGCCATCATCGCCTATCACCAGCNNAGACCCTGGCGATCATCGCCTATCACCAGCCGGTGACGCGGGCCGAAATCGAAGACATTCGTGGCGTGATGTTGTCGAAGGGTACGCTGGACGCATTGATGGAAGTCGGTTGGGTGAAAATCCGCGGCCGCAAACGCTCGCCGGGAAGGCCGGTGACCTACGGCACGACCGAGGCTTTTCTGGTGCATTTCGGGCTGGAGAATGTCGGCCATTTGCCAGGAGTCGACGAGCTGAAGGCGGCAGGTTTCTTTGAGGCAAGTCCGCTGTCGGGCTTCGACGTGCCCAATCCCAGCGATCAACTCGCCCCCGACGAAGATCCCATCGACAACGAAGAGTCCGCTCCCGCCACCGGATCTCCGGATCCGATGGAATAAGCCTCGCGGGCAACTTCATCGTCCGGCATCACGCAGTCCGTTTGACGAGAACCGCTTCGCCCCGTTCGAGCGCGAGGGCGAGCTTCCCGTCGCGCAGCGCAATCGCGTTGTTGCCGAACACTTCGGCACGCCAACCGTGAAGCGCCGGCACGCCGTCATCCTCATGCGCCGCAAGCCTCTCGATATCCTCGGCGTCCGCGATGAGCCGCGGCGCAACGCCGGCGGCCTCCGCGCAATGGCGAAGCAGGGTTTTCAACAGATCGACCGCCGAAGGTGAAGGCTCGCGCTTGCGGCGGGCGCGCACGGCCTCAATTTCCGGCGGCGGTTCCGCGTCCGCGCCGCGCGCGACCTCTTCCAGCAGCGCCTTGCCCATCCGCGATGCCGCGAAGCCTTTCGGGATGGTGCGGATGTGCTCCAGCGCTTGCGCGGTTTCGGGCGGATGGGCTGCAATCTCGAGCAGGGCTTCATCCTTCAGAATGCGGCTACGCGGCTGATCGCGGGCCTGGGCTTCGCGCTCGCGCCACGCCGCGATGCAGGCGAGCAGGGCGAGGAAGCGCTTGTTTGTCGTGCGCGGCTTGAGGCGCTTCCAGGCAAGCGCCGGATCAAGCTTGTAGAGCGAGGGCTCCTTGAGGGCGGCAATTTCTTCCTCGAGCCACGCTGCACGTCCCGTGCGTTCGAGCTGTTTGGCGAGCGCTTCGTAGACAACCCGCAGATGGGTGACGTCGGCGAGCGCATATTCGAGTTGGCGCTTCGTCAGCGGCCGTCTGCTCCAATCGGTGAAGCGCGCCGATTTGTCGATTTCCGCATGGGCGAGACGTCGCGCAAGCGTCTCGTACGAAGCGGACTCGCCGAAGCCGCAGACCATCGCGGCGATCTGCGTGTCGAACAACGGGTCCGGGATGACCTGGCCCTGTATGTAGAAAATTTCGATGTCCTGCCGCGAGGCGTGGAGCACCTTGATAATCCCGGGGGCGCGAAGCAGGTCGTAGAACGACGCGAGATCGATCCCTTCGGCCATCGGATCGATGATCGCCTCGATGCCTGGCGCGGCTACCTGCATGAGGCAAAGCCTCGGCCAATAGGTGTGATCGCGCATGAACTCCGTGTCGAGCGCGACATAGCTCGCGCTCCTGAGTTCGGTCATGAGAGCGTCGAGCGCCTCGGTTGTGTCGATAATCGCCATACTGCCTCATAGCGGATTCGGGGCCGTTTCGTCGCAGAATTCTGCCTCAGGCTATCGAGGGGCAGGCGACCGCGCAGGGCTGGCCGCTGCACGGCGCCCCTCAAAAGAAACCTGATCCGCGCTCGCTTTTTCCTCCCCTATCGTGGGGGANNTCGGCACCTCCCCCACGATGGGGGAGGAAAACAAAGTGCGCGGCGCTCGACTCAAATGCGCGCTGTCCTCGACCGCCGTGAGAAAGAACGGCGCAACGCGCTCTCCGCCCGACGCGAATCCCGCTCAGGGCGTTCTCAGGAAACCGTGATAGACGCCCGCTGAATCGGCGTAATAGCCGGCGATGATGTTGCTCTCGTTGATGCCCCCGGGTGCGGTCAGGCCTGCGGCGTCCGGAGCGTCGAACTCGGTGAGTGAGCCGTCCTTCAGCCGGATATAGCCATGTTCGGCGTTGCCGGAGTCGTAGTAGGCGCCCGTGACATTGCCGTGGCTGTTGACCCCACCTGCGCCGCCTGTGCCTTGCTGCGCTCCCTTGCCCGCGTCGGGAGCATCGTACTCCGTGAACGTGCCTCCGGGGTCACGCAAATAACCGTGCGATACGAGGTTTGGGTCGTCGTAATCACCCACAATCCAACCTTTCCCGTTTATGGCGTGCGCCAGAGTTCCATGCGAACCCGCTCCCGGCGCATCGAACTCAGTGAATGTGCCGTCCGCCGCGCGCACATATCCGTGATCTACATAGCCTGCGTCCATGTACCAGCCTACGATCGCGCCCCCGTCGTTGATGCCATGGACATACGTGCCTGCCGCGCCGGGGGCATCGAATGCCGTAAGGGCGGCATCCTTTGTGCGGAAGTAGCCGTGAATCACGTCGTCCGCGTCGACGTAGCTTCCCGTGCTCTCGCCGCCCAGGTTGATGCCGTAGACAACAGCGCCCCAGTGGTTTCCTCGCGGATTGATCGTCTCGATCCTGCCGCGCGCGGTACGGACGAAACCATTGGAACTGTCTCTCTTCCCAAGCAACACGTCATAGGTTCCTCCGATCGCACCGTGATCGTTAATCGCAAGCGACCAGGTCGATGCGCCTTTCGCGTCGAATGTCTTAAATGTTCCGTCCGGCGAACGCAGGAATCCATGGTAGTTGTTGCTGCTGTCGATATAGTATCCGGCTATTTCGGAAGAGGAATTGATCCGATAGGCGAGTGTACCCTGGCCCGAAGCCGTTCCGGCGCCGGGCGCGTCGAATTTGATGATGCCGGCAGCAGAGGCGGCAGGCGCGACAAGAAAAGTGCTCAGCAAAAAAGGCGCAACAAGGGACATGGTCTTCATGGCGAACTCCCTCTCCCGTCCCCGACGTCTTTACCGCGTTCTCGGAAAGTCGTGATAAGCGTCGCGTCAATCGGCGTTCCCGGGATGACCCCGGTTGGAGCGGATAGTTGCATTTTTCTGAGGCCCGTTGAAGCCCCGGATGCCGTCCACGATTGACCGCGTCCGCTATTATCCGCCACATACCGCCCTTTTTCGGCAGGGACAGCCATGCACGCCTATCGCACGCAAACTTGCGGCTCGTTGCGCGCCGCGCATGTGGGCAGCCGCGTGCGGCTTTCGGGCTGGGTCAACCGCCGCCGCGATCATGGCGGGCTGCTCTTTCTCGATTTGCGCGATCATTACGGGCTCGCGCAATGCGTGATCGAGCCCGGCTCGCCCGCTTTCGTGGAAGCGGACAGGGCGCGCGCGGAGTGGGTGGTGACAGTCACCGGCGCCGTGGTCGCGCGGACACCCGACACCATCAATCGCGAAATGCCCACGGGCGAGGTGGAGGTGCGGATCGAGGAGATTTGCATCCAGTCGATCGCGCAGGAGCTGCCGCTGCCGGTTTTTGGTGATCTCGCCTATCCGGAGGAGACGCGGCTCAAATACCGCTTTCTCGATCTGCGGCGCGAGCGCCTGCATCGCAACATCACGTTGCGGTCGAATGTGATCCAGTCGATCCGTAGGCGGATGATCGGACAGGGGTTCACCGAATTCCAGACGCCGATCCTGACCGCATCCTCGCCGGAAGGCGCGCGCGATTTCCTCGTGCCGTCGCGCCTGCACCCGGGAAAATTCTACGCGCTGCCCCAGGCGCCGCAGCAATTCAAACAGCTCATCATGGTGGCGGGATTCGATCGTTATTTCCAGATCGCGCCGTGTTTCCGCGACGAGGATGCGCGCGCCGATCGTAGCCCGGGCGAATTCTATCAGCTCGATCTCGAGATGAGTTTCGTCACCCAGGAAGATGTATTTGCCGCGGTCGAGCCGGTGCTTTACGGCGTGTTCGAGGAATTCGCGTCAGGCCGCAACGTCTCACCTGCGCCGTTTCCGCGCATCTCCTATGAGGATGCGCTGCTCAAATTCGGTTCCGACAAGCCCGATCTCAGAAATCCGCTCGTCATCTGCGATGTAAGCGACGTTTTCGATCGGGCGGACGTGGAGTTCCGAGCCTTCAAGAACAAAATCGTCAGGGCGATTCCGGCGCCGGGAGCCGGCGCGCAGCCGCGTTCTTTTTTCGACAAGCTTGTCGACTGGGCGCGATCGGACATGGGCGCATCGGGTCTCGGCTACATCGTCTTCGAAGGGGAAACAGGCAGGATTACAGGAAAGGGCCCGATCGCAAAATTTCTTCCCGGGGACGCAATCGAGGCCATCGCAAAACGCGCCAACGTAACCGCAGGCGACGCGCTCTTCTTCGCCGCCGACAGGAAGGACCGCGCGGCTGCGCTCGCCGGCGCCGTGCGAATCAGGCTCGGCCGCGAGCTGGGACTGATCGGGGAGGGGCGCTTCGAATTCTGCTGGATCGTCGATTTCCCGATGTATGAGTGGAACGAAGACGAAAAGCGCATCGACTTTTCGCACAACCCGTTCTCCATGCCGAACTTCGATCGCGCCGAATTCCTTGCGCTGGAAGCGCAGGACAAGGATTCGATCCTAGGCATGAAAGCGTTTCAGTACGACATCGTGTGCAACGGCGTGGAGCTCTCTTCCGGTGCCATCCGCAATCACGATCCCGACGTGATGCTCAAGGCGTTCGAGATCGCCGGCTACAGGCGCGAGGAAACCGAAGCGCGATTTTCGGGAATGCTCAACGCACTTCGCTACGGCGCGCCGCCGCACGGAGGAACCGCGCCCGGCATCGACCGCATCGTGATGCTGATCGCGGGCGAAGAGAATCTGCGCGAGGTGACCATGTTTCCCATGAACCAGCAGGCGGAAGACCTGATGATGGGCGCGCCGTCGGAAGCCTCTGCCCGCCAGCTGCGCGAATTGCACATCCGCATCGTCGCGCCGGAGAAGCCGGGGTAGGAATTTGCTCTGCGCAGGGCGTCCCTGTAGCTAACAGGAGCTTCGGTTGGGCACGGTGGAATCCGCAACTCTCTCTTACTTCGTCATGGTCGGGCTGTTGTCCCGGCCACCCATGAACTCCTCGCCAGCCATGGTTCCACGCGACGCATTCATCGGCGTTTACATGATGAGCAACAGGTGGCGCGACACGTTCTATATTGTTGCGACCAGTCCCCACTGAAACGACCCGTACATGGCGCTCGTTTCTTGACGCGGTGTTCATGGATGGCCGGGACAAACAGCCCGGCCATGACGACGTTTGAGGAGCTGATGTGAGCGGTAACCTCATTTGGCGCGATGGACCCAAGGAGCTAGCGCGATTGACGCGACGAGGGCATTGATCGGCCACTACGTTTCTCGCAAAGTTCGCCGATGATACTGGTCGGACAATATGATTCTCCCTATGTGCGCCGGGTGGCGGTTTCGCTTCGCGTGCTGGGCTTCGATTACCAACATGATACGCGCTCCGTGTTCGGGGATTTCGACGCGATACAACGCATCAATCCCGCCGGTCGCATTCCCGCGCTGGTGCTCGACGACGGCGAGGCGCTGGTAGATTCCGCTGCAATCCTCGACTGGCTCGACGAGACGGTCGGGCCGGAGCGAGCGCTCGTGCCGCCCCGCGGCATTGAGCGGCGGACGGTGCTGCGCCGGATTGCGCTCGCGTGTGGCGCCATCGACAAGATTGGAGCGGCCACCTACGAGCGGCTCATGCGTCCCGAGGCTCTGCGCTGGCCGGAATGGATTGCGCGCTGCCGCACCCAGGGGCTTGGCGCGTTTTCTGCGCTTGCCGCGGAGTCCTGGCCGGCAAATTCCGCCCTTGACCAGGCGAAGATCACTACAGCCTGCGCGCTTTTCTATGCCCGAATGGCGGATCCGGAAACCGTTCCGCCAGGCCGCTTTCCCGTTCTCGACAGGCTCTCTGCCGAATGCGAAGAACTGCCGGAGTTTGCCGCCACACGCCCGACGGAGTACGTGCTCCCGCGCGGATGATGGGGCAGGCATGCCGGTTCGGCGCTGTGCACAGGCGCAGCAATTGGATAATCAAACCCGCCCGCGGCGATCATAAATAGGCATTGCGTCATGACTCTCCGGCTCTATTTTCATCCACTGTCGTCCTTCAGCCAGAAGGTCCTGATTGCGCTTTACGAAAACGACACGCCGTTTGAGCCGCGAATTCTTCCTGCAGGCGATGCGGCGGCGGTAGAAGAACTCAAAAAAATCTGGCCGCCCGGCAAATTTCCCGTGCTGCAGGACGAGACCAGGGACCGCACGATCCCCGAAACCAGCATCATCATCGAATATCTGGCGCAGTACTATCCCGGAAGGAGCAAACTCGTTCCTTCCGACCCGGACCTTGCGCGACAGACTCGCATGCGAGACCGGTTCTTCGACCTCTATGTGAATGTGCCCATGCAGAAAATCTTCGCCGACAGGCTGCGTCCAGTGGGAATGAACGATACCTATGGCGTGGATCAGGCGAAGGCGTTGCTGACCACCGCTTACGGCATGATCGATCGGGCGATGGAGACGAAAAGCTGGGTCATGGGCGACGGTTTCAGCATGGCGGACTGTGCCGCGGCGCCGGCGTTGAACTACGCCGACAAATTGATTCCGCTCGTCCCCGCTCACAAGCACGCAGACGCCTACCTGCAGCGGCTGATCGAGCGCCCGTCTTTCGCCAGGGTGCTGCGTGAAGCCGAACCCTATCTGAAACTCTTGCCCAAATAGGGAACGGCACTGCGCCGCCCGGTATGGTTTGCGAAGCGCGGTGCGCGTTACCATCTTTCCGTGTCGGATCAGTCGGGCAATCACGGGAGAGCATGCGTGAATCGAATTGATCTTGCGGACGTCGCCGGGGCGGGGGAGTACGCCGCGAACCGGCGGGAAGGGGAAATCGCGCGCGATGCCGCCCCACCGATCGTCTCGATCCGCAATCTCGCCAAGACCTACGCCTCCGGACTTGAGGCGCTGAAGCCGATCAATCTCGACATCCGCAAGGGCGAAATATTTGCGCTGCTCGGCCCGAACGGCGCCGGGAAGACGACGCTGATCAACATCGTCTGCGGAATCGTCACCCCGAGCGGCGGAAAAATTACCGCAGGCGGCCACGATATCAAACGCGAGTACCGCGCTGCGCGCATGATGATCGGCCTGGTGCCCCAGGAACTGACCACGGACCGTTTCGAATCGGTGTGGACGACGGTGAGTTTCAGCCGCGGCCTGTTCGGGCGCCCGCCCAGCCCGTCCTACATGGAGCGCGTGCTGCGCGATCTTTCGCTGTGGGACAAGCGACATGACCAGATCCAGAGCCTTTCGGGCGGCATGAAGCGGCGCGTGATGATCGCGAAAGCCCTGAGCCACGAGCCCACCATTCTGTTTCTCGATGAACCGACCGCCGGTGTCGATGTCGAGCTGCGCCGCGACATGTGGGCTCTGGTGCGGCGCCTTCGCGACGGCGGAGTGACGATCATCCTGACCACGCACTATATCGACGAAGCGGAGGAAATGGCCGACCGGATCGGTGTCATCAACAAGGGCGAGCTGATCCTGGTCGAGGAAAAGACGCTTCTGATGAAGAAGCTGGGCCACAAACGGCTCACGCTCGTGCTTCAGGAACCGATGTCGGCAGTTCCAGGCGAGCTCGCCGAGTGGCATTTGACGCTCAAGGCGGGCGGCAACGAACTCGAATACAATTTCGACATCAATGCCGAGCACACCGGCGTTCCTTCGCTGCTCGGGCGGCTGCGCGATCTTGGCATCGGGTTCAAGGATCTCGCCACGACGCAAAGCTCGCTCGAGGATATTTTCGTCAGTCTGGTCAGCGAACGCGGGGGGAATTCGCGATGAGCGTGCCTGCGTTCAACGCCTACGGTGTGTGGGCGATCTACAGTTTCGAGATGGCGCGCGCGCTGCGCACGATCTGGCAGAGTCTGGTCACACCCGTAATCACCACGTCGCTGTATTTCATTGTCTTCGGGGCGGCGATCGGCTCGCGAATGTCGCAGGTCGGCGGAGTTTCCTATGGCGCCTTCATCGTTCCGGGGCTGATCCTGCTGTCGCTCTTCACCCAGAGCATCTTCAACGGATCCTTCGGCATCTATCTGCCGCGCTTCGTCGGCACGATCTACGAGCTGCTATCGGCGCCGGTGTCGCCGCTCGAGATCGTGCTCGCCTATGTCGGTGCCGCGGCCACGAAGTCGATCGTACTGGGCCTCGTCATCCTGGGCACGGCCTCGCTTTTCGTGTCCATCCATGTCGTTCATCCGTTCTGGATGATCGCCTTCCTCGTGCTGACTTCGGTGACATTCAGCCTGTTCGGTTTCATTCTTGGCATCTGGTCCAAGAATTTCGAACAGCTGCAAATCATTCCGATGCTGGTCGTGACGCCGCTCACCTTTTTAGGCGGCGCCTTCTACTCGATCGATATGCTGCCACCCACCTGGCGCGCGGTCGCCTACGCCGATCCGGTCGTCTATCTGATCAGCGGCTTCCGCTGGAGCTTCTACGGCACCGCCGATGTGCGCGTGGCCATCAGTCTGGGCGCCACGCTCGCGTTCTTCTTCGCCTGCCTCGTGATCGTGAGCTGGATTTTCAGGACGGGATACCGGCTCAAGAGCTGAGACCTGTGTGGCGGTTGCCTGCCGGATGACAAGAAGGCAGATTTAACGCAGAGGGCGCGGAGGATGCGCGGAGGACGCAGAGGAATTTCTTGCGCGCTTCGCGCGCGGTCGTCTTCCTGGGTCCACTGCGCATCCTCCGCGACCTCTGCGTTCAAAATCTTTTGGCAAAGGAAAGGCCGCGATCGATGACCATCTATCTGCACGCCGGAACCCTGCTGGCAACGCCCGGACGCGAGCCGCTCACCAGGCATACGATTGCAATCGATGGGGGGCGTGTCTCGGGAGTCACCGCCGGCTTCACCGCGCCGCAATCCGATGATTTGGTGATCGACCTGTCCGACTGTTTCGTGCTGCCGGGCCTCATCGATTGCCATGTCCACCTCACGGGCGAGTTCGGACCGAAATACAAATTGGACCTGGTGGAGGAATCGCCGGCGGCGGTTGCCTTGCACGCCGCGCGCCACGCGCGGGTGACGCTGGAGGCCGGGTTCACGACTGTGCGGGATCTGGGTGAGATCGGCGCGCCGGGCGATGCGATCTTCGCGCTCCGCAACGCAGTGGCGAAAGGATTTGTACCGGGCCCGCGCATCTTCGCGGCCGGCTCGATCATCTCGCCCACGGGAGGACACGGCGTCACCTGCGGCTATCGTGACGACATCAATTTCCTGCTCGACGCGAACGGGCGTGGTGACGGTGCGGACGGTTGTCGCGTCGCCGTACGGCGGCAGGTGTCGAGAGGCGCCGATTTCATCAAATTCGTCGCCACCGGCGGAGTCCTGACCGACACGGCGACGGGCACCGGCCAGCAATTCTTCGATGACGAGTACGCGGCGATCGTGGGGACCGCGCGGATGTTGGGCCGAAAGACGACCGCGCATGCGCACGGCGCCGACGGCATGAAGGCCGCCCTGCATGCCGGGGTGGACAGCATCGAGCACGGCACGTTCATGGACGAAGAGATCATCGACATCATGCGCCGGCGTGGGACGTTTTATGTGCCGACGACGCTCGCCGGCGTCACCGTTGCGGAATATGCAACGACGCAGGACTTCATGCCGCCCGCAATCCGCGAGAAAGCGCTCGCGGTGGGTCCGCAGATCGTCGAGACGCTGCGGCGCGGGCACGACGCGGGATTGAAGATCGCCTTCGGCACCGATACCGCGGTTTCGCCGCACGGCGAGAACGCCCGCGAATTCGCCCTGATGGTGCAGGCCGGCATGACATCGATGGAAGCGATCGTGGCCGCGACCGTGACGGCGGCCGAACACATCGGGCAGGGGGCCCACATCGGCACCATCGAGCCGGGCAGGGCGGCGGATATCATCGCAACGGCGGCCAGCCCGCTCGACGATGTGACTGAGTTGCAGAAAGTTCAATTCGTCATGCGCGACGGAAAAGTATTCAAAAACGCGAGAGCAAAGTCCGTGTGACTTTCCTCCCCCAACGTGGGGNNGGAGCGAAGCGGAGCAAACCGGAGGGGGGAGTCGGCGCGTGGCTCACGCGCCCACGTCCCCCTCCGCCTCGCTTCGCTCGGCACCTCCCCCACGTTGGGGGAGGAAAGGAAAGCGCGGGTCCCGTTTTCACCGTCTCGTTGCATCGCGCCAGCGCGGCCGCACGAATTTTGCATCGCCCTGTCGGGAGCAGGCATAGTCGCGCGTCCTTGTGACAGACGCGGGAGCTCTTTGCGCATGCTCTATGCCATCCTTTGCTACAATGACGAGGACGTCGTCTGGTCGTGGACCAAGGAACAGGACCAGGCCGTCATGGCGCGCCTCGGTGTGGTGCACGAACGGCTGACCGCTGCGGGCAAACTGGGTCCGTCGCTGCGTCTGTTGCCGACCACCTCCGCCACCACCCTGCGCAAGACGCAGGAGCCGCCGCTTGTGGTCGACGGTCCGTTCGCCGAGACCAAGGAACAGCTGCTCGGCTTTTACATCATCGATGTCGCGGGGCTGGACGAGGCCCTCGAAATTGCGCGCGAACTGGCGCAGGCCAATCCCGGCGGGTCCTACGAGATGCGTCCCGTGGCCCTTTACAATCCCGACCGGCGCGCGGGCGCGGGCGGGTGACGGAGATCGCCTGGATTCACGCCGCGCTGACCGCTGCGCGGCCCCAGGCATTCGCGGCGCTGCTGCGCTATTTCCGCGACCTCGATACGGCCGAGGAAGCGTTCCAGGACGCCTGCCTCAGGGCGCTCAAGAATTGGCCGCAGAACGGCCCGCCGCGCGATCCGACCGCATGGCTGATTCTGGTAGGCCGCAACGCTGCGCTCGACGGCGTTCGCCGCAAGAGCCGAAGCGACCCGCTGCCGCCGGACGAGCTCATCTCGGATCTCGACGATGCCGAGGCCACTTTGGTGGAACGCCTCGACGGCTCGGAATATCGCGACGATGTCTTGCGCCTGCTGTTCATCTGCTGCCATCCGGACCTGCCGAACACGCAGCAGATCGCGCTCGCGCTGCGCATTGTCTCCGGACTGTCGGTGAAACAGATCGCGCACGCCTTTCTTGTCGGCGAGAGCGCGATGGAACAGCGCATCACCCGCGCCAAGGCGCGCATTGCGACCGCCGATGTTCCGTTCGAAGCGCCGGGCGCCGCCGAACGCGCGGAGCGGCTCGGCGCCGTCGCCGCCATGATCTATCTCGTCTTCAACGAAGGTTATTCGGCCGGCGCCGGTCCGGCGCGTCTGCAACTCTGCGAAGAAGCTATCCGGCTGGCGCGCCTGCTGCTGAGATTGTTCCAAACGGAGCCGGAAATCATGGGATTGACGGCGCTGATGCTGTTGCAACATGCCCGCAGGGACGCCCGTTTCGATGCACGGGGCGAAATCATTCTTCTCGAGGATCAGGACCGCGGACTCTGGGACGGAAAACTGATTGCCGAGGGGCTGGCGCTGATCGACAAGGCCATGCGCCACCTCCAGCCTGGATCTTACCAGATTCAAGCAGCGATCGCGGCACTGCATGTGCGTGCTGCCCGTGCGCAGGACACCGATTGGGCGCAGATCGATGCGCTCTATGCGGCACTCGAACGCGTGCAGCCCTCACCGGTCGTGACGCTCAATCGCGCGGTCGCGGTGAGCAAGATTCGGGGTCCCGAGGCTGCGCTGGCGATGATCGAGCCGCTCGAACCAAGGCTTTCAGGTTATTTCCACTTCTTCGGGACCAAAGGCGCGCTGCTCCTGCAACTCGCCCGGAACGAAGAAGCGCGCACGGCGTTCGACCATGCGATCGCGCTTGCGAACACCCCCGCCGAGGCCGCGCATATCCGTCAGCATCTGGACCGCCTTCAACGTGAGAACGCGCCCCCCGCAGCGTGTCATTCCCGCTTCGCAGGCTGTGT
>PKWC01000161.1:0-17845 GCA_003131925.1 Alphaproteobacteria bacterium
CGCGCTCGGCGTCCTCTATGCCTATTGGCTCGAGAAATCGAAAAGCGTCGTTGCGCCGATCGTCGGCCACAACGTCAGCGATGTGGTGGAATACGCGATCCTGTTTGTCTGGGTTGCCGTGGGTTAGAACTATTTCGGATTCAACTCGCGCACTTTGTTGTGTCATGGCCCGCGCAAGCNNTCTCCCACAAGGGGAGAGGGGGAACCAGAGTCCTGCATCAACGACGGTAAATCAGCGCACGAGGTCCCCTCTCCCCTTGTGGGAGAGGGGCAACATTCGAATCCTCGCCACCGCTCAGAAATGGGTGAGGGGTCTCTCGGCCTATCTTAGCGCCCATGCGCGCAAGCGGACTACCCAGGTGGGAGCGACGTGCGTCCGCGATGAGGCCTTACTGCGTCCGCGGAGGCGCACCCTGCGCCTCGTTCATGCCGCGGCTCTCATAGGCTTGCCGCTGCTCGCGCCTTTGGGCGCGCAGCTCATGTATCTTGCGTATCAGGAAGCTGCCTTCGCGCTCGCCGATTCTGCCCGCCTTCATCTCCTCCCGGATGAGAGCGACTGCGCCAAAATGACGATGTGGAGCATTGCCATATTGGGCGCCTTCGGTGTCGGCATAGGGACCACCCTGCTGCCCGCCGGTCTGCGCCAAGGCCGCACCCGCCCCCATGGCCGTGACAAGTCCTAGCCCCGCAACGAGCGCCGTTGTCCTGAGATTCATGATTGTGTCCTTCCGTGCTCTCGCGGCGACCGTGATTGGCCGGCCGTGACGCGCGAATTTGCGGTTTCGGCATTGAACGCGCTCTGAAGCCGCCATTCATGCGACGTTCACGGCGTGGAACGCATCGCAATCCACATTTCGGCCTCACGCTTCCCGTTTCCACAGAACACATCCGCGCCGCGCCGCGACAAGCTCATCGAGCGCTTCCTGCATACGGAAGAGAACTCCGCTGGGATGGCAGAGCGTTGCCGCCCGCACGGCCTCGGCCATCGGCCAACCTTCACCACAGAATCTCTCGAGAATGATCCAGTCGCGGGCTTTGAGCCGCGAACGCAGCCGTTCGAGCCTGTGGATCGCATCGACCTGCGTCTGGGTGAAGGCGAGGCCGGCGCCGTTTCCGCCCCCTCCGGGCGGCGACAGGTCGGTGCTGTCCCGTCCGCCGGCCGCGCGCAGTTCGCACAGCGCGCGCAATTCCTCGCCGGCGGCGAACTGTTCGTCGCCGATTTTTCCGCGTGCATGGGCGAGCGTCAGCGGATGCTCGCCGATATTGCGGAAGCGCTCCTCGCGTCCGCTGCGAGCCGACACGAATTCTCGCACATAGACCTTCCCGGGCCCCGGCTTCGGCGCAAGCTCCCTCGGCGCAGGAGCAGACCTGGCGCGCTCCTTACGCGAGCGTTTGCTCATCGCGAACGCGCTCCCGCCGCGGCGTTCTTTTCCTCGGCCCATCGCGCGCCATCGCGGAATGCGCGCCCGAGTTCCTGCGTGCGGCTGAATGCGTCCTCGATCGCCTCGACATCGCCCCTGGCGAAGGCGCGCGCGTAGCGGGCCTGCGCATCGCGGTAGACGCGGCAAGCGTCGAGGAGCGGTCGTGTCGAAGCGCTCATGCCGCCTCCTTCTCAAGGACTGTCCCGCACTGCGGACAGCAATCGCCATGCAGCAGGCGGATGGCGCGGGCCCGGTTCGGCAAGCGTTCGATCCGGCCACGCTCCTCGAGTTGTCTCAACAGGCGAAAGATGCCGGCCTTGGAGCCGGATTGAAGGGCGACGCGAAGTTCCTCGACGCTGGGCATCGTCCGGGTTTGGGCCAGATGGGCCTCAATCGCGTCGAGACACTCACGCTGCCTGGGCGTCAGGCCCGTGCTGGCGGAACAGGATTTCTCTAAGGGGCGCAAGTCTGGTCTCCCGGGCACGATTTCGTATCCGGATTATGACCAATTCAGTCCTATTGTCAACCTATTCGGTTCTATGAATAAGCGTTGCGGTATTGTTCACTGTGGTTATGAACAATATCAGCAAGATTCGCCACGCCAGAGGCATGTCGCAGCAGCAGCTCGCGAACAAGCTCAATACCACCGCGGTCTCCGTCGGCCGGTACGAAAGAGAAGATCAGCGTCTGTCGCTGCCGCTCCTCCGCCGTTTTGCCAAGATTTTCGATGTCACGATCGGGGAGATCGCTGGCGAAACGCGGCTGACGCCGGACTATTTGTCGGTGCCCGTCTTCGACCTGCGCGCTGCTGCTGGCGCGGGCGCACTGGCGCAGGAAAACGAGCCCGCCGGCCATCTGATGTTTCGCGAACAATGGCTTCGGCGAATGTCGAGCGACATCCATCGGCTCTTCGTGCTGGAGATTTCCGGCGACTCGATGTGGGAAACCCTCCACGATGGAGATCATGCGCTCGTCGATCCGGCCCAAACCAATGCGCGCCGGGAAGGCCTCTACGTCATTCGGATCGACGACATGTTGCAGGTCAAGCGCATTTCCATGCACCCGGTGACGAAGCTTCTCACCGTCAAGTCCGACAATCCTGCCTACCGCACCTATGACAACATCCAGCCCGACGACATCGCCATCATGGGCCGCGTGGTGTGGATCGGCCGCAGCCTGGGTTGAGTCTGCCCGATTCATTGCTCGTTTCTTAACGGCCGGGCACGGCGTTCATGCCTCCTAAATCAACGGCAGAGATTTGGCTGCCGTGTCGCGGAACCGTTCGTTCGCGTCAGGACTCTCGCATCACGGGGACTCAAACGCGGAGACGTGACGATGGGACGCCTTGCCAGACATGTGAAAGACGAAGCGAGATTTGTAACCGGACCGGACGGCGACATGCTGACATTGCCTGACCTGCCGGCGCCCGAAACACGGCGCTGGATCTCGCGCCGAAAGGCGGAAGTCGTGGCTGCCGTGGAAGGCGGTCTCCTCACGCTCGGCGAGGCTTGCGCCCGCTACGCACTCAGCGTCGAGGAGTTCGTGTCGTGGCAGCACGCGATCAAGGAATTCGGGATGGAGGGCCTGCGCGCGACGCGCCAGCAGGAATACCGCCATCTTGAAGGAACCCACACGACCCACTGAGCATCAGGGACCGCTGGGAACCGCTGGCGCAGTGAATTGCGCAAGATCGGTGAGGCCCAGCACGTCCTCGATATGCCCGATCCGGTGTAGAGCGTCGTCGAAACCGTCTTCGCCGAATGTTTCCCGCTCTATATCTTCGAACCGGTCGCCCATCTCGGCGAGGTCCGTCGAGGACAGCGCATTTTTCCAGGCACGAAAGACGAGCGTGTCCTCGCGCGCCGTGTGATTGGCATACATGATCTCGAACGCGTCGAAGGCGCGTGCCAGCGGTTCCGCGTCTGTTGCCGAAACCCGTGCGCCCCGCGTGACATCGAGCACATCATTTGTGATAGAGAACACAAAGATCACAAAGGCCAAGTCGCTTTCCCCGGGGCCGCGGACTTGCCCGGGGTCGCGGTCCCCGTACACGCAGCCTCCTCGTACCCTTTCGTGGCGAAGTCGCTTTCTCGGCTTCTTCTAGCCTCCGCGTGCTAAATTGAAGCAAGCGGGGATCGCATCATGCGTGGACAAACAATCGCAGCGCTCGGCTTTCGCGCGCACACCGGCTGGGCTACGGTTGTAGCGGTGACGAAGGACTGCGATGTGCTGGAGCGTCGGCGAATCGCCTACGAGCCGTCATCGACGCGCTTTGTCTATCACCAGGCGGCCGAGATTGACCTCAGACAAGCCGAAGATCTGATCGCAGCGGCGCGTGACGAAGCAATTGCCGCCGCCCAACGCGAAATTCAGTCTTTGCTCGCCGCATTGACGGAGAAAGGCATGACCGTTCGCGCGGCCTGCGTGCCCGCGGGCAACGGCAAATTGCCGAGCGCGCTCGCAGACATTCTCGCTGCGCATTCGCGAATTCATGCGGCGGAAGGCGTGTTCTACCGCGATGCTCTGGTCGAAGCCTGCGCGCGTCTCGGCTTGAAAGTTGGACGCGTGCCAGAGCGCGATCTTCGATCGCTCGCGGCCGGCGCGCTGAAAGTCGCACCGGAAAAACTGACAACGCGTCTTCAGGAGATGGGGAAGCGCCTCGGTCCACCGTGGAGCGAAGATCAGAAACTGGCGACTCTTGCCGCGCTGACCGCACTCAAATAATCACGGCCGGTACTGCCGTATCGCCAGGGAAACCGTTGCAGCGTTTATCTCCCAGACGGTTCCACAGCCACGGCGACAGTGGCTGTCGCCCCACAGCCATTCGTTAGGAACTCGGGCAGTTGCTGATCGGCCTCTATCTGTACAGCGCGAGCGGATCGGCTGCCTATTCGATGCCGGCGGGCTGATCGTGGTGCTGCTCTGGAGCTTCTATTCCGCGCAGGTGTTCCTGCTCGGCGCCGAATTCACGAATATCTACGCCACACGCCGCGGCAGCCGGCAGGGCGCCCGGAAAACTCTTGCGCCCCTGGCGCTTGATAATCGTGGCAATCGCCGACTGCGCGGAGCATGATGTCTCGCGAGGTTTCCCGCGAGGAGGACAAGATGAAGAAGCCTGCCAAGAAACGTAGGGCAAAAAAAACGGCGAAACCTGCACGCACCGCGCGCGCCAGAACAAAAAAGATCAGAGCGCGGGCGCCGACGAAATCGCGTGCGAAAGCTGCGCGCAAGCGGGCGGCCCCGGGGCGAAAAAAAGCTTTGGTAAAAAGAACCAAGAGAGCTGGCGTAAAGAAAACGCGGGCGCCCGCCGTGACAGCGCGACGCGCCCCCAAGGAAGTGCTGGGAGAAGGCAACTACACGGCCGCGCGGAGATTCCGCCAGGGCGAGACAAGGTTCGTTCAGCGCCATCGGGACAAGATCGCCGAACTCGGCCAGGAGGCAGAAGCGGCGCTCGAGGGCGGCGAGCGGAACGCGCTCGAGGATGCCGTTGCACGCGCCGCCTCGCACAGCCATTCGCCCGGCGAGGATGTCTAGAATAACCCGGAGCTATTCGATCCTTGGTGCGGCGGATGCCGCTTCCACGCGGTTTTCAATCGCACCGAGACCGTCGATCTCGACGCGCACAACATCGCCTGTCTTCAGGTAGAGCGGCGGATTGCGAGCCATGCCCACGCCCGACGGCGTACCGGTGAAGATGAGGTCTCCCGGCTCCAGCGTCATTGCTTCGCTTACATGTTCGATTTGCGCCTCGCAGTCGAACAGCATCTGCTTCGTGCTGGAGCTTTGCCGCGGTTCGCCATTGACGAAACTGCGAATGCCAAGTGCGTGCGGATCGATCTCGTCCGCCGTCGTGATCCATGGTCCGAAGGGCGCATGGGTATCGAACGATTTGCCGAGTGTCCACTGACCTGTGCGCTTCTGCCAATCGCGCACGCTGACATCATTGCCGACGCAGTATCCAAACACGACTTCTCCCGCACGGGCGCGCGGCACGTTGCGGCAGCGCCTGNNCGATCACGAACGCGAGCTCGGCTTCGTAGTCGAGCTCATCCGACACGGATGGAAGCTCAATTGCATCGAACGGACCGTTGGCAGCTGTGGACATTTTTGCAAAGAACGTCGGATACGGAGGCCGTTGCGCGCCTGTCTCTTCTATGTGATCGAGATAGTTGAGCCCGATGGCGAGGATCTTGCCTGGCCTAACGACCGGTGCACGAAGCTTGACCTCGGAAAGGCGCCTGTCGGGCCGGCCGGCGAGCGCCTGCTCAAGGCGCGGCCTGGCGGAACCCCAGTGCCGAATGAGCGCAATCATGTCGGCCGGCATGCCCGAGATGTGTCTGGCGACATCGACGACGCTGTCGCCGACGACCGCGCCGAGACGCGGTCCGGCGCCAGCTACATAGGTGACGAGCTTCATGATCGATGCCTCCAACAGCGGGGGGCCGCGCTGCCGAGCTTGCCCAGGTAGCCGGCTATGTCACACGTTACAGAACGCGCCAACAGCTCTTATGATGCCCCGAGTGCAGCCGCGCAATTCGACTTTGGCGGAAGCAACAATCAGGCGGCGCAATCGGCGGCGCGGCGGCCGACGAACTGCACGGCAATGCCTTCGTCCGTGTGGCGCACGACTCGTCGCGCCGTTTCGCCAAAGGCGAGCACTTCGCCGACGCGGGGCCGTTCCGTGGTCTTCAGAGAACCGCCACCAAGCGCAATGTCGACGATTTCGCAATCGATTTTTCTTCCGTCGGCCGCAATGAAATAATGCGGCGGCGCCATTTCCCTTGCGCGTGTCCCCATTCTGATGGGTGCGCGGATTGTCATGCCGTTGGCAACGAAATCGGAAAGCTGCTCCCGCGTGCGTTCACGCTTCACCTTGCTCGACTGGAATTCCAAACCGAGCCGGATCCGGTCGCGCCGGACAACCGTGCCTTCGAAACGTCCGAAACATTCGATGTAGAGCACGACTTTGGTGCCGATCGGCGCGGAGCCGACACATTTGACGCCAGCGCCGTCAGTCGAAAAATCCATGATGGTGCAATAGTCCTCGCAGCCGCGCTGCGGAACGAACAGCTTACCTTTCAATCCTATTTCGGAGCGCTTTTGTTTGCGCTTCTCCAGGCCGCTGCCCGGCCGTGCCGACGCTATCATGCGTTTTTTCAACCAACCCAGGAAATACACTACAGAATGGTGCAATGAAATTAACGGCTGGTCAGTCCCGTTACGTAAGGCCTGTTCGGGGGGAACAGAAGAGTTGTCCGTCTTGCATCCGGCTCGGACTAGCGGCTTTCCGCACCTCCGTGGTTTGCAGAACGCTCCGTGAAGAAGGCGACGATAAGACCAAACAGGAGCATTGCGAGCATGTTCTCACCGAACTTGGCGGCCGAAAAATGCGGAAGGTGGGGTTTGGCCATGGCCATGGAAAGTGGCACCACGACAAAATTCATGACGAAGAAGATCACCACTCCATACGCGAGACCTCCCACAACCCACCGACGCGCTAGCACGGGAAGCGGTCTGCATGACATGACATAAATCGCGGCAATGACGAGCGACATCGCCCATTGCAGCACGAGTCCGAGAATCGCGGATGGGGTTCCCTCGAAGAAGGACGCCCGGCCGAGCACTCCGCTCGCGATCGCGTGCAGGATCACGATCGGGTTTACCCAGTTGATCAGCGTCGCTGCTCCAATGTCGATCGTGCCTGCGATCAAGCCGCCCAACAGGATCGCCGCCCCCATCGAGCGATTTTGCCCATTCATGCGCGCGTCCTCCCGCTCCAGCGCTCGCGCCAGCGTAACGCCCGCTTCCCCCCAACCCGATCAAAGGCACGTGATCGCAGGATCACGTCTGACGAATTGCGGCTTCGCCGGACGTTCGGTCCGGAGCCTCAGAAAAGGCAGACGGAGAGCAGTGCAATCAACACGACCGCGAGTCCGAGCTTGACGAGAACGAGGCCCAGCCGGAAGACGAGGGCCAGGAGAAGGAACGGGATCACCAGCCCAAGGAACAGGCTCACGCCTACCACGGCGAAAAGGGCCGACCAGAAAACCGCAAAAATCCCGAACAGAAATGTGAACATTTCACACCACCCACGCCTGGCAGCGCTTCACATATGATCGGCCTGGCACCCTGCCAAGGGCCAAAGTGAAGAACCGGCGAGCCTCAGTGGAGGGCTGGTTCGGGCTCAAAATGCTGCGGACGCTCATAGACGAGCCTGCGCTCCTGCCAAACTTCGAACTTCCTGCAGGCGCTGAGCTTCATGGCGTGGGCGAGCACTTTGGCGTGCGTTTCGTTGGCGCATTCGGCCGAGAACGTACAGCTCAGCGAACCGTCATTATCGAGATAGCAGATTTCGTAGCTTGGCATGGTTCCTCCCTGGATGGACTCCATGCCCCCGCGCTTATTCTTCTTTCTCGCGTCCCGGCGCGTATGTCGAGCGAATTTTGATTGAGCGACGATTACAAATTCGTTGGGCAACCAATCGTGTCGTTGAAACCGGTCTTTCTCCGCGATTCACCGCTGACGTGTACGCTCGTGCCAGACTCCGGTATGGTTGCTCAACGCCGCCGCCGGGCGGCCGCGGGCGCAGCGGGCGCGCTTTGCGCCTGCCCAAAATAGTGGAAGAACTCGCTGTCGGGCGAAAGAACGACGCTCGTCGTATCCGCCGGCAGTGCGTCACGGTAAGCCTGCATGGAACGGTAGAAGGCGAAGAAATCCGGATCCTGGCCGTACGCGTCGCCAAGAATCTTCGTCTGCTCCGCTTCGCCCTCCCCGCGCAGGATTTGCGATTCACGTCCCGCCTCTGCGATCAGCACCGTCGCCTCGCGCTCGGCGCGCGCCTGGATTCGTTGCAAAATTTCCGAGCCCTCGGCACGGAACTCGTTCGCTTCGCGTTTGCGCTCCTGCTGCATGCGCTTGTAGATTGCGTCGCTGTTCTGCGCCGGCAGGTCGGCGTGACGGATCGGTACGTCGACAATCTCAACGCCAAGACGACGCGATTCCTGGTTCAGATCGTCGCGAATGTCGTGCATCAGATCGGCACGCGAACTCGACAGCATGGTGGCGAAGGTCTGTGAGCCCAGCACGCGGCGAAGATCCGAGCTGAGATAAGGATTGAGCCGAAGCTGCGCGCCGGTCTGGTCGAGCAGCGTCTGATAGAAGCGCAGCGGATCGATGATACGCCAGCGCGCGAATGCATCCACGACGATGCGCTTTTTGTCCTGGGTAATGACCTCTTCCGCCGGCGCCTCGAGATTGAGAAGCCGCTTGTCGATCACCTGGATCGTCTGCATCCAGGGAACCTTCACGTGCAAGCCCTCGGCCGTTACGACCTTCAAAGGAGCATCGAATTGCAGCAGCAGAACCTGCTCGGTGGGGTCGACCGTGTAGAAGCTCGACGTCCCGAGCCAGAAAACCAACACAAGCGCAAGGGCGGCCGCGACGAGGACAACGCGGCTCATTGCTGGGCTCCCGCAGCTGGAGCACTCGATGCTTGGGGCGCGTTGGCGGACGGCGCAGCTTCGGTAACGCTGACGCTTGGCGTCCGCTTTTCCAGACCCGGCAACGGCAGGTAGGGCACCACCCCGTGGCCAACATTGGCGTCCAGGATGATTTTGTTCATCGGCGCGAGGATCGTGCTCATGGTCTCCAGGTACATGCGCCGGCGGGTCACGTCGGGCGATTTGCGGTATTCGGCATAAACCGAGAGGAAACGCTTGGCTTCGCCTTCCGCCTGGGCGATCACCTGCTGGCGATAGGCCTCGGCGTCCTGCACAACTTTGGCCGCTTGGCCGCGCGCTTCGGGAATGATCCGGTTGGCATATGCTTCGGCCTTGTTGCGCATCGTTTCCTGGTCTGCGCGAGCCGCCTGAACATCGCGATAGGCATCGATGACATCCGCAGGAGTGTCTGCCTTCTGCATCTTCACTTGGGTAATGGCGACCCCGGCTCGGTAGGTGTCGAGAGTCTGCTGCATCAGATCTCGCACCTGATTTTCAATCGGCGCACGATCCTTTGTGAGGATCGGCTCGATCTGCGTCTGGCCGACCACCTCGCGCATGGCGCTTTCGGCGACCGCCTTAATCGTCTGCGGCGGATTGTCGACGTCGAAGAGATATTCTGCTGCGTCCTTGATGACCCAGCCGACCGTAAAATTTACATCCACAATATTTTCGTCGCCGGTGAGCATCAGGCTTTCTTCGCGCGTGTCCTCGCCCTGGCTCTCGTCGGCGGCTTCGTTGCCTGTGCGATAACCGATCGTGATCTGATTGACCGTCGTCACTTCCGGCGTCTCGACGGTTTCGATCGGCCAAGGCAGGTGATAGTTGATGCCCGGCGGCGTGCGCGCGACGTACTGGCCGAAACGCAGCACCACTCCCTGTTCGCGCGCGGTAACAAAATAGACCCCGCTGAGAAGCCAGATGACGGCAAGTCCCAACACGACCACGGCTATGCCGCCCGCAGTGAGCGCACCGCCGGGCAGCGCGCGCCCCAGCCGCTGCTGAAGCCTGCGGAGAAAATCCTCAAGTTCGGGAGGCTGCATGCGACCTCCGCCGCCGCCACTCGGTCCACGTCCCCACGGACCGCGCGGTCCCTGGCCGTTGCCGCCGCCGGATTGCGTATTCCAAGGCATGTTGTAATCCAAAAAGGTGAGTCCCGGATTTCCCAGCCCGTTCGTTGGTTTCCCGAGACGAAGCGGTTATATGTTCATCTCTCCTCGGGCGCAACGAAACAGCCAGCCGCGATTTCAGCGGCGCTGTGCCGCGCCGCGTCGGCAAAGGGCCAGGTGACGGATATGGCGGTGAGTCGCGAAGATGTGCTGAACGCGCTCAACCGCGTCGTCGATCCGGCGAGCGGCAAGCGCCTCGTGGAGGGCGGAATGGTGGAGGGCCTGGTCTTGAAGAACGGACATGTCAATTTCGCGATCGAGGTGCCGGCGGAACGGGGTGCCGCAGCGGAACCCCTGCGCAAGGAAGCCGAAGCAGCCGTCGCAGCACTGTCCGGCGTTCTTTCAGTTACCGCGGTGCTGACCGCGCATCATCAAGCCGCACCGGGCGCCGCCGCGGCGGCGCGTGAAGGAGCAAAGCCGACACCAGGCGGAATTCCCGGAGTCGCTGCGGTCATTGCTGTCGCGAGTGGCAAGGGCGGCGTTGGAAAATCGACGGTCGCCGTCAATCTCGCTTTGGCTCTCGCGCGGCTCGGGCTGAAGACGGGGCTGCTCGATGCGGATATCTATGGGCCATCGGTCCCTCGCCTGCTCAATATTCACGACAAGCCTAAATCGCGTGACGGCAAGGTCCTCGAGCCGATCGAGAAGTTCGGCATCAAGACCATGTCTATCGGCTTCCTCGTTAGCGAAGACCAGCCAATGGTGTGGCGGGGGCCGATGGTGGCCAGCGCGATTTCGCAGATGCTCGCGGATGTGGCCTGGGCGCCGCTGGACGTCCTTGTCGTCGACATGCCGCCCGGCACCGGCGATGCGCAGCTGACGATGGCCCAACGGGTGCCGCTCAAGGGCGCCGTCATCGTCTCCACGCCCCAAGACCTGGCGCTGATTGACGCCCGCAAGGGTCTTGCGATGTTCAGGAAAACACACGTCCCGATTCTCGGGATTGTGGAGAACATGAGCGTCTTTGTTTGCCCCCATTGCGGGAGCGAGAGTCACATCTTCGGAGATGGCGGCGCGCGAAGGGTCGCCGAGGAACTTGGAGCGGCTTTTCTCGGCGAGATCCCTCTCGTGCCTGCGATTCGCGAGACATCCGACGCGGGCGTGCCGATCGTGGCACACGCGCCGCATAGCGCTGAAGCGAAAGCGTTCCTTTCACTTGCCGAGAATGTGGCCGCAACGCTCAAGGCGCCGATGCGCCCCGCTCCGCGCATTGTGATGGAATAGCGACCGAAACGATCACGCATTGTATGCGAGCCGAAGGCCGGGCTGCGGCCAATCGATCGCGAGAAGCTTGCCTGTCCCCGATGCCGTCACATAGGCGGTCTTCATTGACTTGCCGCCCCAGCAGATATTCGTGACCAGCGGATCGGCGATTGCGGTGTGACGCATTTTTTTCGTGCCGGGCCAGAAAGTCGTAATGCCCCCCGCCAGAAGCGTCGCCACGCATACGCCGCCATCCGCCAGCACGCCCAGCGAATCGAAATAGGCGAGACCGGGATAGGCATTGACGAATGTCCCGGGCGTAAATCCTTCAACCTTTCCGGCCTTTCCGGGACCGGTTAAAGGCAGACTCCACAAACGGCCCGGAAACGTTTCGGCGTAATAGACCGTCCTGCCGTCAGGCGAGAGACCGACGCCGTTGGGCGATATGAGCTCCCTCAGAACGCGCGTGATCTTCGAGCCGTCTGCCCTGGCGTAGTAAAGCGCGCCATGGTTGCGTCCCTCGCCTGTCGTGGCTCCATGATCGGTAAACCAGAACCCGCCGGTCGAATCGAACACGAGATCATTGGGCGCAATAAGCCGCATGCCCTCGCATTCCGAATAGAGCGTCTCCGCCTTTCCCGTCGCAATGTCGACGCGCTCGATGCGTCCGCCCGCATGCGCCGGCGGCGCATGCCCGGGAATGAGCAGGCCTCCCCGTTTGTGGAATTGGAAACTTCCGCCATTGTTGCAAACGAAGAGCGCGCCGCCGGGACCGATCGCGAGTCCATTTGGCCCGCCTCCCGGCGCAGCAATCCTCTGCTTTCCCCCGTCCGTCTTGATCCGAGTGATTCGCCCTGCAGCGATCTCGACCACAAGCACCGAGCCATCCTCCATGGCGACGGGCCCTTCGGGAAACCTCAGACCCGATGCGATCTCGCGAGTAGTCATCGTGCCCCCCCTTTTTGAGATCAGTTACGCGTCACGCTGGAGCCCATTCGAACTGAGAAGAATCGAAATCGGTGCCGGTGTCACGGGAGCTGCCGTATGCGTTCAAGGACGACAAAGTCGTAGCGAAGGCCGTCGGGCGCGACCCGCGCGTCACGTCCGCTTTCGCGCCATTTGCTTCTTTCAAACGGCACCAAATGCGTGTCGCCCTCGAAATCCGCATGGACCTCTGTCAGATAAATGCGATCTGCAACCGGAAGAGCGGCACGATAGATTTCCGCACCCCCGATGACCGCAATTTCTCCGCAATCCAGGGCCATCGCGAGCTTCAACGCCTCGTCCACATTGCGGGCAATTTGTGCGCCGCCAGCCAAAAGTTTCGCGTCTCGCGTGACGACAATGTTGGTCCTGCCTGGCAACGGCTTGGTGGGAAGGCTGTCCCATGTCTTGCGGCCCATAATGCAAGGCTTGCCCATTGTCACGGCCTTGAAGTGGCGCATGTCTTCGGCAAGCCGCCAGGGCAATTTGCCGTGCCGGCCAATAACACCGTTGTCCGCTCGGGCGATCACCATCGCGATACGACTCATCGAACCGGCAATTCTTCCAGCCTCTGACCGGAGAGGCGAAAAATATGCCAGCCCTCGACGCGTTTGGCGCCCAATTTCTCGTAGAATGCAATGGCGGATTTGTTCCAGCCCAGAACCGACCAGTCGATGTAAGTCGCGCCCTCTTGCCGCGCGCGCGCGGCAAGAAAGGCAAGCAACGACATACCGATTCCGCATCCGCGGCGGGCGGGGCGGACAAACAAATCCTCAAGATAAAGACCGTGCGAGGCGCCGAAGGTGGAATAGATCGGGTACCATGTCGCAACGCCAACTGCGGCGCCGTCGAATTCCGCAATGGCACAACAGCAGGGCGACGCCGTCCCCATTATATCGCGCGCAATGATCGCGGGTGTAAGCCGAAATTTCGCCGTCAACCGCTCATAGACGGCAAGTTCGTACAGCAGAGAATGGATCGCTTCCTCGTCCCCCGAGACCGCCGCCCGAATTGAGATTTTTGTCATTTCCATCCGGGGAATCAGAAGCCGGGGCCCGAGAATAGGGATATCTTTTGACAACTTTCTGGAACAAAAGACCAAGATTCCGGTTGCATCATTTAGCAGAGGAAGGCTCACCAATGAAGCTCCTATTGATTTCCGCGCTAGCGCTGGGCTTGGCCGCGGTCGCGCCGGCAGCATGGGCCCAGGGCGAAAACCATCACCAAGGCGGCGCACCCCATGCCGCGCCGGGCGGCGGCATGCCGAGTCATGCGGCTTCTCCGCGAATGACCGCGCCAAGTCCGATGCACGCGGCGCCAACCAGTCACACGTCTGTCCGGCCGAGTTCCAGCACACGGACGCGCACGACCACGCACCATGTCGTCAGCCGCACGGTCCACCACGTCACCACGACCCATCGCCATGTCGTGGCAACGACCCGTCACGTATCGGCGGCACACCGCGCAGCCGCGCTTCGGAGTTCGCATGCGAATATCGCAAGGTTCCGGCGCACCATGGTCGCGACGCGACATTTCCACGCCGGTCCCTACCGCGCGCCGCCGGGCTTCCAGTATCGCCGCTGGGCGCTCGGCGAGCGCCTGCCAGGACCGTACTTCGCCCGCTCGTTCTGGATCGGCGATTTCGGGATCTACGGACTGTTCGCACCGCCATACGGCTATGTCTGGGTGCGCTATGGACCAGACGCCGTTCTCATCGACGAATATACCGGCGAAGTCATTTCTATGGACTACGGCGTGTTCATAGATTGAACCCGCTGCACGCAGGAAGAGGATTTCCGGAACTCGACTCGCGCGCGCATCATACGGCGATGTCTGCCTTGATGTGTGGGTGCGCGCGATAGTTTTGCAGCGTGAAATCCTCAAAGCCGAAGT
This sequence comes from Alphaproteobacteria bacterium, assembly GCA_003131925.1. Classification (GTDB taxonomy): domain Bacteria; phylum Pseudomonadota; class Alphaproteobacteria; order Micropepsales; family Micropepsaceae; genus Rhizomicrobium. Next base: position 14,170 of record PKWC01000161.1, read on the forward strand.
CGAAAATATCTTCGACCGCGGGATTGAGATGCATCTGCGGCAACGGATAGGGCGCGCGTGACAGCTGTTCATACGCCTGCTCGCGATGATTCAGGTAGAGGTGGGCGTCGCCGAGCGTATGCACGAACTCTCCCGGTTCAAGTTTCGTCACCTGCGCCGCCATGATGGTGAGAAGCGCATAGGAGGCGATGTTGAACGGCACGCCGAGAAAGACATCGGCCGAGCGCTGGTAAAGCTGGCAGGAGAGCCGGCCTTGAGCGACATAGAACTGAAACAGGCAGTGGCAAGGCGGCAGCGCCATCTTCGCGATGTCGGCCGGATTCCAGGCCGTCACGATTAGCCGGCGCGAATCCGGATTTTGCCGAATCCCGTCAATCACCGCGGCGATCTGATCGATCGTCACGCCATGCGAGTCGGGCCAGGAACGCCATTGCGAACCGTAGACGGGCCCAAGTTCACCCGCCGCATCCGCCCACTCGTCCCAGATGGTGACGCCATGCTCCTGCAGCCAGCGCACATTCGTCTCGCCGCGCAGAAACCACAGAAGCTCGTAGATGATGGATTTGAGATGGAGCTTCTTGGTGGTGACAAGCGGAAAGCCAGCCGCGAGATCGAAGCGCATCTGGTGACCGAAAATGGATAGCGTTCCGGTGCCCGTCCGGTCGCGCTTTTCGATGCCCCGCGCGAGCACCAATTGTATCAAGTCCAGATATTGGCGCACTGGATCGCCGATTGTCCGCAACCGCGACTCGTCGCGCTCATTGAAACGAATTCGCGGCCGGGGCGCCACAGCCTTGGCGCCGCAGAATCATCGAAAAGCTCGGGGTTTTCCGGCCCGACCGGGCCGGCTTCAATTTTTTACCCGGAGCGCCTATATAGGTCCCGTTCGGGCTTGCCCGGACTATGGCGATAAACGGCTGCGTAATAAGCGGACCGGACCCGGGGGCGGTACCCGGCGCCTCCACCAGAGCGCTCGAAGAGAGCGCTGCGGCGGGGGCGAAATAGGATCGACGGACGTGTAAAGGCTGTCCTTTCACTCGGTATGGTATCCGCCGTTATCGGGCCGATCGTACAGGTGCCAACGATAACGAAATGGCCCTCGCTGCCTAAATAGGCAAGCGCGGTTTCGGGGAGCACCGGGCAACAGAAGCTCCCCACTTTCCACAATGGCTGCAATCGTTCGTCAAGCGCCAGTGTTCGTCAAAAATTGGGGCACCCTTTCGAGCATTAGCCGCCGATTCCAGATACCCTCAAGGCGTACCCCGCCGACAGCACGACGAGCGCGCCGCCGATGGTGACGGCATTGCCGACGCCCCATCGGCTGGCGAGCGTGCCGAGAATCAACGCGCCCCACGGCATCATGCCCATGAACGCCATTGCGTAGAGCGCGACGATGCGGCCGCGCATGCGGTCTTCGGAAAGCAGCTGGATGATCGTGTTGGTGGAACCGCCGAGCAGCATCAGGCTGAACGCCGTGGGCAGCAGGAGCAACATCGAAAGCACGAGCGCGTGGGAATGGGCAAAAGCGATGAGGCACACTCCGAAGGAGCCGGCCGCGGCGATCGGCGTAATCGTAAGGCGGCGGTCGGCCAGACGGGAAAGCGCATAGGCCCCGCAGAGCGCGCCGGCGCCCACCGATGCCATGAGGAACCCCAGGCCCTCGGAACCCTGATGCAGGACATCCCGCGCAAAAGCGGGCATCAGGGCGAGGTACGAAGCCCCGAAGCAGGATGACACTACAACCAGCAGCAGGGCGACACGTATTGGCCGCATGGACCAGCCATAGACAAAGCCTGCCTTCAATTCGCGAAGGGGATGTTCGGCGATCGGTCTGGTGCGCTGCACGACGTTCATCATCAGCAACCCGGCAAGAACCGCGCCGTAGGAGAATGCATTGAGAGCAAAACAGACGCCCTCTCCCGCCGCTGCGATGAGAAAACCTGCGGCGGTCGGGCCAAAGATGCGCGCCAGATTGAACATGATGGAATTGAGGGCGATGGCATTGCGAAGGTCGGCGCGCCCGACCATTTCCATCGTGAACGCCTGACGCGTGGGGACGTCGAACGCATTTATCAGGCCCATCGACAGCGCAAGAACGAGCACATGCCACACTCGCACCTCGTGGGTCAGCGTAAGCACAGCCAGGATCGCTGCCTGCAGCATCGACAGGCTCTGCGTCACGATCAGCATGCGGCGTCGGTCGACGCGGTCCGAGATCGTACCGCCGAACGGCGAAACGAAAAATACAGGAACCTGCCCGCAGAATGAGGTGAGTCCCAGAAGCAGAGGCGAATGGGTGAGCGTATAGACAAGCCAGCCTTGCGCGACCGACTGCATCCACGTGCCCATGAGCGAGACGAGCTGGCCCACGAAAAACAATCGATAGTTCCGATGCCTGAACACGCGGAACAGTTCGGTAGCGCCGGGCGCACGCGTCAGTTCGAAATCTTCGGAATCGGGCTCCATTGCCATGTCGGGCGATGACCTGTGACTACCATGCGATATTGAGATTGCGCACAGAAAAATGCGCCGTTCAGCCGATTGACTCGCGGTTAGGTGCGCTTAGTCTCAAAGGGATGCGACAGCGGCTTCCATGACCAAGGACTTCATCGGTTACAAGGCCCTGACCGACGCGGCATTGCGCAACGTCGTGCGCGGAGCGCTGAAACATGTCGAAAGACAGGGGCTCGTCGGCGCGCATCATTTCCGTCTCTCGTTCCGCACGCGATACCCCGGAGTCGAAATCCCGGAGTTCCTCCTCGAACAATATCCGGAAGAAATGACCATCATCCTTCAGCACCAGTTCTGGGGACTGAAGGTGAAAGAAAATCATTTCGAGGTGACGCTTTCGTTCAGAAAAATTCCCGCGACGCTTGCGATTCCCTTTGGCGCCTTGACGGCCTTTGTAGATCCCGGCGTGCAATTCGGACTGAACTTCCAGCCCGAACCGGAGGGCGAGGCCACCCAGGCGTCGCGGCCCGCCATTGGCGCCTGCAATGGGCAGCCGCAATCGGCGGACAAGGCCGCCGCGCCCGGCGAAGTCGTAAGCCTCGACTCCTTCCGCAAGAAATGAGCCTTGCCGCCGAACCTCGCGGGCAACAGATGACCGGAATGCGCATGGAAAGCGACTCGTTCGGCCGGATCGAAGTGCCGATGGACCGCTATTGGGGTGCGCAGACCGAGCGCTCGCGCAGAAATTTTCGCATCGGCGGCGAACGCATGCCGCTGCCGGTCGTCCACGCTTTCGGCATCGTCAAATGCGCCGCCGCGCGGGTGAACATGGCGCTGGGCGAACTGGACAGAATGCGCGGCGACGCAATCGTGGGCGCGGCCCAGGAGGTCTCCGAGGGAAAACTCGACGAGCATTTCCCGCTCGTCGTGTGGCAGACCGGATCCGGCACGCAGTCCAACATGAACGCAAACGAGGTGATCGCCAACCGCGCCATAGAGATGCTCGGCGGCGAAATGGGTTCCAAGTCTCCGGTTCATCCGAACGATCACGTCAACAAGAGCCAGTCGTCGAACGATTGCTTCCCGACCGCGATGCACATCGCGGCGGTGACGGAGATCCATCGGGTGCTTCTGCCGGGTCTGGCAGCGCTGCGCGCGGCGCTTGACGAAAAGACTCGTGCGTTCGCAGACATCGTCAAGATCGGCCGCACCCATCTCCAGGACG
>PKWC01000161.1:17882-18030 GCA_003131925.1 Alphaproteobacteria bacterium
GGCGCCCAACAAGTTCGAGGCGATGGCCGCGCACGATGCCGTGGTCGAAATGTCGGGAGCGCTCAACACGCTCGCGGCTTCACTGTTCAAGATTGCGCAGGACATCCGGTTGCTGGGTTCCGGTCCGCGATCGGGCCTCGGCGAGCTG
>PKWC01000181.1 GCA_003131925.1 Alphaproteobacteria bacterium
GTATGAGTGCATCACGCTCTAGCGACGCGGAGGTGTGCCGGATGAAGCAGGTAAGCAGCCCATCCACGATTCCGGTGTTTTGGACGAACTCTCCCGCTTCGATGCCGAAGGAATAGAGGCCAGGTCCGTGGGTTGAGATGACGATCGGAGCAAATTCCTGCTTCACGCCGCCTCATCCTTTCCGGAGATAAACATAGAGAGCGCCCTCGCCGCCATGCCGCCGGTGCGCCGTGCGCGTATCGGCGATCAGTTCTGCGAGCCCGGGCTCTCGCAGCCATCGGGGCGTCATCTCGCGCAACACACCGCGGACGCGTTTGTCGAGACCGAGATCGAACGGCCGGTCGTTCGGCACGCGCGCGTCCCGATCGCCTTTGCCGGTAACGATGAGGACCAGCCGTATCTTGCGGATTTTGGCGCCACGCAGGAATGTCATCAGCGCTCGATGGGCCGAGCGCTCATCCAGACCGTGGAGATCAAGCCGGGCCTGGGGCTCCAGCAGACCCCGCTTCAATCGATCGGCGGTTCTGCCGTCGATGCCGGATGCCCCGACCCGAGATAGCGGCTTTTTTAGCGAAGCCACTTTCGGTGGTGGCGCCTGAAGAGAAGTCGCGGGAGCCGCATGTTTCCTCCGCCGGCGTGGGAGTGATTTCAACGGTAGAGAGTCGCCCAACGCGGCTTCAAAAAGCTCGCGCTCTTCCTCGCTCGCGGGTCGCTTGCGCGAGGTCACGGCCTCGTTCCCGAAAATCGAGGCGGAAGACTTGCCACGAGTGTTTTCGGCAACAGGACATAAAGGAGCCCCGAGGATTTCATGCCGCCAGCGATTGCTTCAGCCCTCGCTCCGAAACCCCAAAAAATGTCGGCACGCAAATTGCCCTTGATCGCACCTCCCGTGTCCTGTGCAATGCAGAGGCGGCCAAGGGCCGTTGGCAGGCGATCCGGATTGTCGACGGATCCTGCTACGTCCACAAACATTGGGACTCCCAGCGCATGCACGCCCGGATCGATCGCAATGCTCGCTTCAGGCGTCAGTGGCACGCCTTCGGTCCCTGGACTCCCCAAGTGTGAGTCACCGATGGGCAGTTCTCGAAAGAAAACATACGAATCGTCGCTCTCCATTATCTGGCTCGCAGCACCGGGGTGCGCCTCGAGCCAGGCCTTTATGGCGTGCATGGAAACATGTTCACGATCGAGGGCGCCCCGCCGGACGAGCGTGCGACCTATCGGTGTATAGGTGCGGCCGTTTTGCCCCGCATATGCGAGTCGCAGCATGGTTCCGTCTTCAAGCTGGCCGCGCCCCGAACCCTGGATCTGCATGAAGAAGAGTGAAACCGGATTGTTTGCATAGAGCAGGATGGGCGCATCACTGAGCCCATGTTTTTCGATCTCGGACCGCGAGGGAAACGACACCAGCCGGCGGTTTTCGACCCGGCCCGCGATGCGCGTTCCTGCCAGATCGCTTCGGAAATCCCCGAGCTCGGCCGTGACGAGATCCTCAGGAAGCCCAAAGATCGGCACTGTGTAAGAGCCGTGCTGCTCTCGGCTCACCTGAATCTCCGGTTCGAAATAACCCGTGAAAAGAGCCTCCTTGTCCGATCCCGATCTGGCAGCGAACGGTGAAAACCACGCTTCAAACCATTTCCGCGCGCCATCCGCGCCGTGCCCGGGCCGCCTCGCCGCCTCGCACACATTTCGCCAGTCCGCCGCACGGCCCGCGTAACCCGCGCCGCCCATCGGCCGGGCGGGCTCGAGCCGCAGAATGACCGAACAGGATCGCTGGAAGGCGGCGAGCGCGGCTCGCGCGTCTGTCGCCCGCCAGCCCCGAATGTCGTCGAAAGGCAAAGGCACGAGCGTCAGCGTCAGCGATCGGGAGGGTGGGGATCGCAACAGGATCCACAGACCGGTTCCGGCGACGGAGAGCGTAAGCAGAAGAACGAGGAGCAAGCCGGCCCGGCGCCGTCCAGGCCGCTGGGCGCGATGCGCTTTCAGCCGCCGCTCGTTGCCACGAGCGTCCAATTGGGATCGCCTGCCCGCGTGTCGCGCGAGAAACTCCAGATGTCTGTTACATCGCGCACGGTTTTCGGATCGCCTTCGATCACCGCGCCCTTCGCATCCGTCGTGGTCGACGTGAATTGGGCAGAGAATTCCAACGTGATTTCCGCGTTTGGCGCCTTTAGCGCCGCATGAGTAATTCGAACGCTTTTGAACCCCGCGAAGGAATAGGCCACCGATTCCTTGCGCTCCTCGTGTCCGCGCATGACGGTATCGAAGGCCGCGTAAACTTCGTCACTGAGAAGTGGGCGGAGCGTGGCGCGGTCTCGGGCGGCAAAACCGGTGACGATCATCTCATACGCATGCCGCGCCCCATCGAGGAAGCGCTCGCTTTCGAACCGGCGATCGGCGAGCCTGATATCCAAAAGCCCGCGCGCAACCGGGTCATTCGCGCCGGATTGCTGTTCCGCGGGAGTGGAAGCTCGATCCGGCAGTGCAACGACGTTGTCGGGCGTGGCCGGAGGCATTGCGCCTGCGACGCGTCGAAGTCGCTCCTGAGGCTCGCGTTCATTGCCGGTGCGCCGGCCAAGGATCGTGTACAGCCGAAACAGGATGATGCCGGCCACCATGGCAATCAAAAGAATCCCAAGCAGCTGCGAATCTGCCATGGCACGAAACCTCTTTGCGATGTCCCGCCGAGCCAGCGCACCCTAGCCCAATGGCATTGCTGGGGTCCATCTCGACAACCGGTACAGGATGTTAATTCCCAACATAGGTTCGAGTGCCGCAATTTCGAGTGCAGCCGGCTTTGGCTTGCCAGTCCGGCCTATCCATGATAGCCCCGCCCGCTTTTCCGGGACGGTCAATTCATGAGCGACGTGGGCATTGGTCCGAATGGCAATCCGCCGGGCGGTCCCGAAGGGCCGCAACTTCGAATCCAGATTGTCGGACAATATGTGAAGGACCTGTCTTTCGAGAACCCAGGCGCACCCATGAATCTGACTGCGCGGCCGGGGATTGACCTCGGCGTGGATCTTCAGGCTCGGCGTCTCGACGGAGAACGCTTCGAGGTCGAGCTCAAACTCAGAGTGTCGGCCAAAGCCGACGACAAGCCACTATTCCTGCTCGAATTGGCCTATGGCGGCCTTTTTCTGATCCAGAATGCGCCCGAAGAGATTTTGCAGCAGATCCTGCTGATCGACGGACCGCATCTGCTTTTCCCGTTCGCCCGCCGCATCGTCGCGGATGCGGTGCGCGATGGGGGCATGCCCCCTTTGATGATCGAGCCGATTGATTTTGCAGCTCTCTACCGCGCCAAGGCGGCCGAAGCGCAGCAAGTGCGCGCCGGTCAGCCGCTGAGCTGAGCTTCGCCGGATTCCCAGTTCCAAACCGGATTGCTGCCCAATTCCTGCGCCACGAATTCTGCGTGCGCAGCCGCTTCTGCCGCGTTGAGCCGCGAAGACAGCTCAAGGCCGCGCTGCCGCGCCGCGGCGTGGTCTTCGTGCGGCAGGCGGCCGCTGTCCCGCGGCGCCAGCCGTAGCCGGGCCTGACGGCCGCCGACGAGCTCGAGATAAACGCGCGCCGTGAGCTGCGCGTCGACGAGCGCCCCGTGCCGGCTTCGCCCGGAGAGATCGATTCCAAACCGCTTGCAGAGTTCATCGAGCGAATAGCGGGCGCCCGGAATTTTGCTCTTCGCAATTTCGATCGTGTCGATAGTCCTGCCGAACGGGATGAGAGGGAGAGACAGGCGCTGAAATTCCGCATTGACAAATTTAAGATCGAACGGGGCATTGTGCATCACGAGCGGCGCGTCGCCAAAAAAAGCGAGGACCTCTTCCGCGATAGCGGAGAAGCGGGGCTTGCCGGAAAGAAATTCGTCCGTCAGCCCATGCACGCGCTGGGATTCCAGCGGCACGAGTCTTTCGGGATCGAAATAACGCTGAAACGTCACGCCGGTTGGCACGTGATCGAACAGTTCCACGCAGCCGATCTCCAGGATGCGATGGCCGTCCGAGGGATCAAGTCCGGTGGTTTCGGTGTCGACGACAATCTCACGCATGGCTTTTCATCCTCTGCGTGCGCAACGCCGCGACCACGGATTTGACCTGCTCGAAAGCATGCCGCAAGCCTTTGCCGGTCTCCACCACAAAGTGCGCGCGGGCCCGCTTTTCCACATCGGGAATCTGGCGGGCAAGAATATGCTCCAGAAGTTCCCCGGTCATGCCGGGGCGTGCTAGAACGCGTGCGCGCTGGGTGTCCGCCGGCGCCGAAACAACGACGACCGCGTCCATGCGCGCTTCGCCGCCCGTTTCGAAAAGCAGGGGGACGTCCAGAACGACCAGATCCGACCCCAACGCAGCGGCCTGCTCAACGAAAGCTTTCTGGTTGGCGGCGACGAGCGGATGGACGATGGCTTCGAGCCTTTCGATAGCCGAGGGGTCGGCGCGCACGAGCTCCGAAAGTCGGGCGCGATCGACGCGGCCGCCGCGAATACACTCGGGAAACGCTTTGGCGATCGCAGGGAACGCGGCTCCGCCCGGCTCATAAAGCCTGTGCACGGTTGCATCCGCATCGTGGACGGGGATGCCAAGGCGCTCGAACATGCGCGCGGTTTCCGTCTTCCCCATGCCGATGGAACCGGTCAGGCCGACGAGCAGCGGTCGTTCAGGCTCCGCCACGCAGCGCCTCCTCGAGATGCGCACGCAATGAGGCTGAGACCTCAGGCCTGATTCCGTAAAAGGATTCGAAGGCCGAAACGGCCTGGTGCATCAGCATGCCCAAACCGTCGATCACGCGCAGCCTTCTTGCTTTCGCGCGCGCCAGAAGTGGGGTCTCCAGAGGATTATAGACGAGGTCGCAGACAGCGGCATCGCGGGGGAGCGACTCGAGCGAGACGGTGGGTGATGCGCGCCCCTTCATGCCGGCACTCGTGGCGTTTATGACGAGCCGCACCGCCGGTGCGAGCGCTGGCCATTCGTCCGGCGATATCGCTCCGATAGTCGCAGCTGCATGGGCCGAAAGGCGCGCGACGACGTCCTTTGCGCGCGAAGAGGTGCGGTTGAGTACGTGAATCTCGCGCGCCCCAAGGCTGTCGCAGGCAAGTATCGCAGCACGCGACGCACCTCCCGCTCCCAGAACAACGACACTCCCTCCTCGAATGGCATCGGTGCCGAGCTCCTCCTCAAGACTGGCAGCGAGGCCTTCAACATCTGAGTTCTGCGCCCGTACGCGCTCCCCGCGAAACAGGATGATGTTAGCCGCGCCGGTGGCGATCGCCGCTCTGTCGCATTCGTCGGCAAGCGCAAATGCCGCCTCCTTGTGCGGCAACGTGATGTTCAAGCCCTCAAACCCCGATCGCGCCAAGCCTCTCAGGGCCACGGAGAACTCGTGCAGGCGTACTGGAAGAGGTACGTAGGCACCGCCAAGTCCGTATTCGCGGAGCCAGAAACCGTGCAGCTGCGGCGAGAGCGAGTGCGCAATCGGCCAGCCTACTACGCCCGCGATTCGTTTGCTGTCCGACAACGTCATGTACGGACAAGCCCATGAGCTCGCAATGCCGCGAGCAGCGGCACGAGAGGGAGGCCCAGCGCCGAGAAATAGTCGCCATCGATGCGCTCGAAGAGCTGCACGCCGGGCCCCTCGATCTGGTAGCAGCCAACGCAGTCCAGCGCTGACGGCGCATTCGACAGATAGTCCGCGAGAAACGCGTCACTGAACTCGCGCATGAAGAGCTGGCAGCGCTCGACGTGCCGCCACAATTCCGTTTGCCCCACCACCAGAACCGCGGCCGTCACGAGTTCGTGGGCGCGGCCGCGCAGTCGCAGCAGAAGAGCCGCGGCATCCGCTGTTGTGCCGCATTTGCTGATGATCTCGCCATCCAGTTCGAGCACCTGGTCGGCACCCAATACGTGCCGGCGGGGTCGGCTTGACGACACTTGCGATGCTTTTGTCGACGCGAGGCGGCAAGCAATTTCAGATGCCGCGGTGCCGGTTCGGCCGGCGGCAATCTTCTCCGCCTCCTCATCGACGGCTGGAACAATCACTTCGAAGGAGACGGCGGCGGCGCGGAGAAGCCGTACCCGCGACGTGCTTGCCGAGGCAAGGACCAGTGGCATCATACGGATGCGGTCTCCTTCCGCTCGGCGAGAAGATTGAGAACGGAAGCCGCAGTTTCCTCGACGGAGCGTCGCGAGACGTCGATCACGGGCCAGCCACGTTGTTCGAAAAGTTGGCGAGTCGCAGTCACTTCCGCGCGCACGCTGTCGATGTCCACATAGCTTGTGGAGCGAATTTCTCCGAGAGAGGTGAGGCGATTGCGTCTCACCTGAACCAGGCGGTCGGGTGACGCCCACAATCCGACAACCAACGGGCGCTGCGCGGAAAGCAGCTCCAGTGGAAGTGCGAGGCCGGGAATGACAGGCACATTGGCCGCGCAAACGCCCCGGATGGCGAGGTACACGCAGGTCGGTGTCTTCGACGTCCGGCTTGCTCCGACCAGCACGACTTCTGCCTGCTCGAGCAAGGACAACGCCTGGCCGTCATCGTGTGCAATGGCAAAGTTCAGGGCTTCGATCCGATGAAGATATCGCTGGTCGACCTCGTGCTGTCCGCCCGGGCGGTGAGTCTCCGCTGCGCCGAGATATTGCCGCAGCATGGCGATAGGCCCATCCAGAATTCCCTGGCAGGGAAGACCGAGCTCGGCGCATTTCGCCTCCAGAATCCTGCGCAGTTCTGGATTGACCAGGGTGAAGAAGACAAGACCCGGCTCTGCTTCGATGTGATCGATCACACGCTCGAGCTGCCTCGCGTTGCGCACAAGCGCGTAAAAATGTTCCTGAACCTGGACGCCTTCGAATTGCGCGCTTGCAGCCTTCCCGACGGCATTGAGCGTCTCTCCGGTCGCATCGGAAACCAGATGCAGGTGATACTCCTTGGCTTTCTCCACATTCATCCCCAGACCATTCGTGCGCGGCAGAGGATTCTCGATTTCAACAACACCCATCCACAATCATTCACGCGCCGCGGCAATACATCAACTGCGCCCTCCCGGGCCTGCCCGGAAAACCCGGCTTGAGTCTCAACCGGTTGCAGCCTACAGACTTGGTTAATCCACCTATTCACAGCCCCATCAACATTCTTCATCATCTAAGGGAGTCTTTTTGATTTGAGAGAAGGGCGAAAAGGAAACCTGTTCGCGGTTCTGAGCGGTTCAAGGCTGTCGCCCCCACCGGTCTGGCTGATGCGGCAGGCTGGAAGGTATCTCCCGGAGTATCGCGAAGCGCGAGCAAGGGCAGGATCCTTCTGGAAACTGTGCATGACACCGCAGGACGCTGCAGAAGTGACGCTGCAACCGGTGCGGCGGTTCGATATGGATGCCGCGATCCTGTTCTCCGATATCCTGCTCGTGCCTTTCGCGTTGGGCAAGAAGATCCAATTTGATGACGGGATAGGGCCGCGTCTTGAGCGAACTCTTTCGCCGGATGAACTGCGGATGGATCATGAAGAGTGGGGACAGAAGCTTGCGCCGGTCTATGAGGCGTTGCGGTTGGTGGGCAGCCGGCTTGAAGCCGGGAAGGACATCCTGGGTTTCGCCGGGGGACCATGGACGCTCGCAACCTATATGGCGGAAGGTCAAGGTTCTTCAGATCAGCGTGCGGCGAAACTCTGGGGCTACCGGGACCCGGCAGGTTTCTCGAATCTTCTGAGCCAGATCGCAACCTGCGTGGCGTATCATCTCGTCAGGCAGATCGAAGCTGGCGCGACAGTGGTGCAGATCTTCGACAGTTGGGCTGGCGGTCTCTCCGAACACGCGTTCCTTGAATGGGTGATCGGACCTACAAAGCTCGTGGTGGAACGCGTTCGAAAGACGACGAGCGCCGCGAAGATCATCGGCTTCCCGCGCGGCGCGACTGTCGAGGGTTACGAGCGCTATGTGGCGGAAACCGGAGTGGACGGAGTGAGCGTCGACACGGCTTTGCCGATTGGCGCGGCCGTCGAAAGGCTCGCAGGAAACGCGGCCCTGCAGGGCAATCTCGATCCGATTCTGCTCCTGGCAGGCGGAGCCATGATGACCCGGGAAATTGATAGATTGCTCGCCGCAACGAAGAAGGTTCCCTTCATCGCAAATCTCGGCCATGGGGTTTTGCCGCAAACGCCGGTTGAGCATGTTGCGGAGTTCATCGCATGCGTGCGGAGCTCGCATTGAGACTGGCCGTCGTGCTGTTCAACCTTGGCGGGCCCGATTCGCCCTCTGCTGTTGAGCCGTTCCTCAAGAATCTGTTTTCCGATCCTGCGATCCTTCCCCTTCCTGCATGGCTGCGCGAGCCGGCAGCACGGCTGATCGCAAAGCGTCGCACACCTGTCGCGCGAGCGATTTACGAGCGGATCGGGGGAAAATCGCCCATTCTCGAACAAACAGCCGCCCAGGCAGATGCGCTCGAACAGGATCTCGTGCGGCGCGGCGCCGAGGCACGAGTCTTTGTCGCCATGCGAGCGTGGCATCCAATGAGCGACGAAACAGCCGAGGCTGTTGCGGTCTTCGCGCCCGACGGTGTCGTGCTCCTGCCGCTCTATCCGCAATTTTCTACGACGACGACTGCCTCATCCCTCTCCGCCTGGCGCGCGGCGGCCGCAAAAGCGGGTCTTTCCGCCGAACACAAACGGGTCTGCTGTTATCCGTGGAACGAAGGGTTCATCAAAAGTCTGGCCGAGCGCGTGCGGACGTCGCTTCTGCATCGGCGGCCGGATCTGTCCTACCGCCTTCTTTTTTCCGCTCACGGGTTGCCGCAACGGATTGTCGATCGTGGGGATCCGTACCGCTGGCAGATCGAACGAACGGTTGGCGCACTTGTACATGAACTGGGAGACGACGCACGCGATTGGCGGATTTCTTATCAGAGCCGCGTCGGGCCGCTCAAATGGCTTGCGCCTGCGATAGACGAGGAGATTCGGCGGGCAGGATCGGAGGGCAAGGGCCTCGTCGTAGTGCCGGTTGCGTTCGTATCGGAGCACTCCGAAACGCTCGTCGAGCTTGATATGGACTATGCGGCACTTGCGCACAAAGCGGGCGTGCCGGACTATCTCCGCGCGGCGACCGTTGGAACAAGCGAGGCTTTCATTCGCGGATTGGGTGATCTCGTTTTGCGGGCCATTGCGTCCCCGGAGCCTGTGACGTGCAGTGCCGGGCGGATTTGCCCCCCGGGTCTTGCACTTTGCGGCATGAGCGAGGCGCGGCAATGAGCGCATGGATCGAATCAACTGAGTTCTATCTCTGGGTCAAAGCGCTCCACGTGATCGCCGTCATCGCTTGGATGGCAGGAATGCTCTATCTGCCGCGCCTCTTCGTCTATCATTGCGAAGCGCTGCCTGGATCGCCCGATTCCGAACGCTTCAAGCGGATGGAGCGCCGGCTGCTGCGTGCGATTGTCAATCCGGCGATGATTGCGGTCTGGATTCTGGGGCTCACGCTGAGTTTTCTGCCGGCGACCGATGCCTGGCACCAAAACTGGTTTCACCTGAAATTCGCCTTGGTGGTGGCGATGAGCGGCGTTCATGGCCTGTATGCGAGCTGGGCGCGGGCCTTCGCGTCGGATGCGAATGCGCATTCGGCCCGTTTCTACCGCATATGGAACGAGGTCCCCGCGGGGCTCCTGGTGTTCATCGTCATCCTGGCAGTCGTTAAGCCTTTCTGAACGGCCTCTCCGGGGCCGCAAAGAAACATCATTTGCAACGGCACGAAATCCCGGTATAAGACGTTAGTTCCCCATTCACGCCGTTGGGCAGCGCGCGCAAGACAAGCGCGAAGTTGAATCCGGTACAGGCCGGCGCGGCGCGCGACCATAACCGCCGAAACTCTCGCCAGATACCGCGGGCGGCGGATCAAATCCCCGAAGGCTTCCGTTCCAGGTGCAATTCCCCCAGGTGCAATCCCCATGACAGTGCAATCCGGCCTGCAGGCAATGAAGCTGCAGGATTTGAAATCCAAATCTCCCACCGACCTGCTGGCGTTCGCCGAGGATCTCGAAATCGAGAACGCATCGGCGATGCGCAAGCAGGACATGCTGTTCGCGATTCTCAAAGAGCTCGCCGACCGCAATGTCGAGATCACCGGCATCGGCGTGCTCGAGACGCTCCAGGACGGCTTCGGGTTTCTGCGTTCGCCCGAATCGAACTATCTGGCCGGCCCCGACGACATCTACGTTTCCCCGTCGCAAATCCGTCGCTTTGGCCTGCGGACCGGGGACACTGTCGACGGTCCCATTCGCAGCCCCAAAGACGGGGAGCGCTATTTCGCGCTGCTCAAGGTCACAACGATCAACTTCGAGGATCCGGAAAACATCAAGCACAAGGTGCACTTCGACAATCTGACGCCGCTTTATCCCACGAAGTGGCTCAACCTGGAGATCGAGGATCCGACCATAAAGGACAAGACGGGCCGCATCATCAACATCGTGGCGCCGCAGGGCAAAGGCCAGCGCGCGCTCATCACCGCGCAGCCGCGCACCGGCAAGACGGTGATTCTGCAGAACATCGCCAGGGCGATCGCCATCAATCACCCCGAATGCTACCTGATCGTTCTGCTGATCGACGAGCG
>PKWC01000202.1 GCA_003131925.1 Alphaproteobacteria bacterium
GCGGCAGCACCCTCCTCAAGCCTGAAGTCGGCGATACGAAATCGATCGGTGTGGTGTTCACGCCGACCTTCTTCGACGGCTTCACGGCCACGATCGACTATTTCGATATCCGGGTGTCCAAGTTCATCAACCCGATCGGCTCGAACGTTACTCTCACCGAGTGTTATGGCAATACTGCAACGGCCGCGACCGAGGCGATATTCTGTCCTCTGGTACATCGTAATGTCATCGGACAGATCTTCGGAAGCGGCTTCGTCCAAAACCTCACGGAAAACACCGGCTACCTTCTCACCAAGGGTATCGACTTCGAGGCCAACTACACGGCCAACATGGACAGCTGGGGGATGACCGGCGCCGGCTCGCTGGACTTCAATTTTGTCGGCACCTACCTCGACTCGCTCACCACCGAGCCCGTGCCGGAGCCGGGATCCATTGGTACCTACGAGTGCGCGGGATTGTACGGCACGGTCTGTCTCTCTCCCAGTCCCAAGTGGCGGCACAAATTCCGCATCACCTGGACGTCGCCCTGGGATGTCGACCTCTCTCTCAATTGGCGCCATATCGCTGGTGTGAACTTTGACTCCAATACCACCAACCCCCTGCTCAATGGCGTCTGCGGCTTGCCTTGCGGCGACGTGGCCGACAGCCACCTCAGCTCGTTCGATTACTTCGACCTGGCCTCGAATTGGCAGGTCCGCGAAGGCGTCGAACTTCGCGCCGGCGTGAACAACATCATGGGCAGGGAACCGCCGATCATGGACACGAACCGCATCGGTGCTTCGAGCCTCGCCGGTTTCGGAAACGGCAACACCTACCCGGGTGTCTACGACTCGCTTGGCCGCACGATCTTCGTCGGGGCGACCATCAAGTACTGAGCAGTATTGTTTAACCTCCCCCTTGAGGGGAGGTCAGATGAACATGTGAGGTCTCCATGCGTGTGCTGACGGGAGTGATGCTTGGTTGCCTGGCTGGAACGGCGGTCGCGCTCCCCCCTGCGCGCGCCGCTGTTCTGGTACCGGTAACGCCCGTGCAGGGTTCGAGCGTGACGACCGCGTTCGCGATCAATGACAGCGATGTTATTGCCGGCAGTTTCATCGGCAGCAACGACGGCGTCGAACACGCTTTTTTCGGCACGCCCGACGGAAACTACACTACCTTCGACGCCGGTTCCGGCGGCAGCGAGGCGCGCGGAATCAGCAATGACGGCACCATCACGGGAATCTCCAATTCGCAGGATGGCAACACTTCCACTGAACCGATCTACGAGCGCCGGCCGGACGGCAAATTTCTGAACGTCACCATGTCCGGACAGCAGCTGTTCGGTCTCGCGCAGGGTATCAATGGTAACGACAAGTTCGCAGGTTACTATTGGAACAGGGTGGACGGAGAAACGCAGGGCTTCGTCGGCCGGAAGGGAGTCTGGAAGGCCGACGTCAACGTGCCCGCGAGACATCAGTTTGCGGGCGCGCTGGGCATCAACGATTCTAGCGTCATCGTCGGCTATTTCTCCGTGCCGCCGCTGCAGGGCTTCGTTCTGAATGGCAAGACTCTGACCATCGTCAACTATCCAAACGTCAAGGCCGCGGGAACGATTCTCAACGGCATCAATAACAAGGGGAAGGTCGCGGGCCAGTGGATCGATACGAGCGGAAACGAGCATAGTTTTCTCTACGACACCGCGACCGCCATTTTCACCGACATCAAGGTGAAGGGCGCAACGATCGTACGCGCCTGGGCCATCAATTCCGCGGGCGCAATTGCGGTGAGCACGGATATCGGCTCGTTCATCTGGTGCGAGAGGGCGAAACAGTGCCCAGGCGGCGGCACGGATGTCGATGCGCCAACGCATGTCGCTGAGAAGACTTCGCCGCACTAGTGGTGCGATCGTCCCTGCGTCGTTCAGGGGCATTTGAAAGGAAGCAACTGAATTGGCGGACACGCATTCGCAGAAATCGCAGCGAGCGGTCGCACGAAGCCGGTCGTTTTTCCTGCATCTTTGGCAGCTCGCGCTCTGTTTGGCCTTTTGCATGGCTGGACCGCACACACAGGCGCACGCCAAAGCGAGTGTCGTCACTTTCGATGTACCCGGCGCGACGGAACGGAAATATCAAGGGACCGCTCCGAATGGCATCAACGCGGGAGGCGATGCCGCCGGCTACTACGTCAGGAGGCACCGTTTTCATGGGTTCATCCGCGCGGCCGATGGCGAATTCACGACATTTGACGTCGGGAAGAAGACGCAGGCCCTTCCCTCCGGCATCAACGCTGGCGGCGAGGTGACGGGATTTTACTTCGACGACGCAGGGTTCATGCGTGGTTTCGTTCGTGCCGCGGACGGATCGGTCGTGAGTTTCGAGGGACTGGGAGGCCGGAATGGCACAGATCCTGTGGCAATCAATGATCGTGGAACGGCCGCGGGATACTATCTCGACAACAACTTTGCAGCCCACGGATTTGTGCGCTTGTCCGACGGAGCACTGACCGGGTTTGATGCTCCGGGAGCCGGAACCGGCTCCAACGAAGGAACCTTCGTGACGAACCTGAGTCCGAAGGACAAAACCACGGGTTATTTTGTTGACAGCAATCTTGTGTCGCATGGACTCATCCGCGCGTCCGGCGGCCATATCACGACCTTTGATATTTCAGGATCGGCAGGCACCTCCCCGCAGGGAATCAACGCGGAAGGCTATGATTGCGGATCGTTTCTCGACAGCAACGCCGCAAGTCACGGTTTCATTCGCAGTCCGGACGGCCAGGTCACGACGTTCGACGTTTCGGGCGCAGGCACCGGCGCCGGCCAGGGCACGTTCGGCTACTTCCTCAACCGGAAGGGACTGATGGGAGGGTTCACAATCGATTCGAACTTCAACTATCACGGATTCCTGAGGCATCCTTCCGGCAGGATTACGCTCGTGAACGTCCGCGGGGCGGCCTCTGGATCGAAAGAAGGAACTCTTGTCCTGGGCGTAAACGACAATGGCGAAGCCGTTGGATGGTACGTGGACAAGCGCCACGTCTATCACGGTTTTCTGAGGACACCGTGAGCGCGGGATAGGTCCGAGCGCACTAATCCGGCGACAACTGGTGCATTACCATGGCCTGCGCGCGCGGGCGAGCTTGCGCCGGGAGATAGGCAGGGAATAACGGGTGTGACTCCGCGCAGTGAAAGAAGCGGCGAACCACACTTGTCTCCGGGTTGTGCGGGCAGTGCGTGAGCTGAACATCGATCGAGAGAACACAGATGCTTCACCGCTGGACCGCCGCCTGGGTTGGTGGTGCTATTGCTGCAACGACACTCGTTGGTGTCACCGGGTGCGCGCGGCCTGCAAGGCCCAACCAGATGATTTCCCTTGATCTCAGTGGCCCGCGACCCGTTGCTCTATTGAAAGTCGGCACCCACCGACCTGTCAAAGCAATTTTCGATTCCGGTGCAGGAGCCACAATTGTGAACGCGCACTTTGCGCGAGAACTCGGACTGCCTGACCAGGGAGACATTGATGTCGGTAGCCCCGGCGCCTCAGCTCCGGTCAAGGGAACAATCACATCTATTTCTCCGGCACGGCTTGGCAATGCAGAAATTGACGATGGTCGTGCGATCTCTATGAATTTCCCACCAACAATTGAGGAATATTCCAGTATCGTGAGCCCTAACGCCTTTAGGGGGCGACTGATACGATTTGAATTCTCAAAAGGGCGAGCGATTGTCATGGACAAGACGGCCGCCACGATTCCCCGTGGCAATGCGGCTGCGTATGGTGGCGAGGATGTTCACCCGCTTCCAGCGGCGGAAATCGAAGTCGCCGGAAGAAAGCTGATTGCCCATTTGGATTCGGGCTCGAAGTATGGGCTGAACTTGCCGCTCAGTCTGGCAAAACACCTGCCCTTGAAGGGACCCCTGGTCGCCCACGAAGCTGTACACATGGTAGGTGGTAAACACAAAGCCTATGCGGCACGGATTGATGGCGTCGTTCGAATCGGACCCCTGTCACTAAAAGATCCCCAGGTCTTGTTCCTTGAGGGAGTGCCGCCGATAGGCAACGTCGGCATTCAAGTCTTGAAGCAGCTCACTCTTGTCCTTGATCCCGAAGAAATGCGCGCGTGGCTTCTCAAGCGATGAACAATAAAAAGCAATAAAATACAGGGACAGCTGATGCCACCTGATTATACGCGCAAAACGCATTCGTCGGAGCCGACGCGTCCGGATTGTTTCCGCAGAGATTTCACAAGCCCACGTTATATGGCCCAATTGTCCTTACTCTGAAACGCATCATTGGTCCTTCTGCCAGTCATTCGCGAACAAAGATTTCTGGCCGAACGACATGGCGAGCGCGGCGCCTGTCAAGAAGGGTCCGAAATGGTGGCCCTCCTCGCAGTGAATTGATTTGAACAAGGCGCGGAGAACGCGGCAAATCAGACCGGAGCTTCGCGAATGGATATATGTCCTCGCGGTCTTTGCGCTCGTTTAATAGGCGAAGCATGGTGCTTGCGTGGGCGTTTGGACACGGCGGTAATCCACGCATGAGAGTTGCGATGAAGGCCGGTCCGGATCGCCGAATGATACTCATCGCGGGCGCTGCAGCAGGCGCCGGCTTTGTGCTCGGCATCGCCGGTTGCGGGCGCAACGCTGCGCGGCGCGCGGCATCAGTCGATCTCAACGCGTGGCTCGCCATTGCGACGGACGGTCTCATCACCATTCGCGTCAATGTGAGCGATCTCGGTCAGGGCGCGCAGACGGGACTGGCGCAGATCGTTGCCGATGAACTGGACGCCGACTGGACGAAGGTTATCGTTGAGATGGCGCCAGTCACCGATGGCTATTTCGTCCATTCGAAAGGCTATTACACCGGCGGCTCGGGTTCGATTTGCGGCGAGCAGTTTACGCGTTTCGCGGAGGCTGGCGCCACTGCGCGCGCAATGCTTTTGGCCACGGCCGCGAAACGCTGGTCGCTGAGGCCGCGGCAATGCAGCACAAGAGACAGCATTGTCACGCATATGCCGACGGGACGCACATACTCCTATGGAGAACTTGCAGCGGATGCCGCCAGGCTTCCTGTTCCCGGCAATGTGGCCCTCAAGCCGCGGGAGGCGCGCAAGCTGATCGGCAGATCGATGGCGCGCCTCGACATTCCCGACAAGGTCAACGGCTGCGCGATCTATGGGATCGATTTCAAAATTGCCGGCATGCGCGTCGCCACGCTGGCACAATGTCCTTTTTTCGAGGGCAAGCTCGCCGATGTCGATGAAGGGCCGGCTCTCGCTATCAAGGGCGTCGAGAAGGTCATCAAGCTTAACAACGCGGTTGCGGTCGTCGCGCGCAATTTCTTCTCGGCAAAAAAGGGCCTTGACGAACTTAATCCGCAATGGGTACGGCCGTCCAATCCCATAACCAGCGACGAGGCGATGCTTGCTGCGTTGACCGCCAATGTCGGCGCCGCCGATTCCAAAATCGTGACACCGGGAAATTCTGACCAGGATGGCGCCCTCAAGCGGGTCGCCGAGAGGTTCCGCTCCGCCCACACGATTGCCGAAGCCGAATATCGCTTGCCGCTGTTGTCCCATTCGCCATTGGAGCCGATGAACGCCACCGCGCAGGTCACGGAAACGGCGTGTGAGCTTTGGGCGCCGATGCAGGACCAGGGAAGCATGCGCGACGATCTGGCCGCCGCTCTGAGCCTGCCCAAGAACTCCATCCTGCTGCACACGACAAAAATCGGCGGCGGATTCGGGCGGCGGCTCAATACCGACTATGGCGTCCTCGCCGCCCAGGTCGCGAGAGCGGCGCGCGAGCCCGTCAAACTGATCTGGACCCGCGAAGAGGACATGACGCACGACTTCTATCGCCCCGCCAGCCTCTGCCGCCTGCGGATCGCACTCGATTCCCAACTGATGATCGCGGCCATCGAAGCGACGGGGGCCACCACCAACGACACCGCGATCGGTGGCCTGGAAGCGAACTACGACGTCGATCTTGTCATCCGGCAGAAGAACACCAGGTTCCCCTTGCCGGTCGGCGCCTGGCGTTCGGTCGACGCCTCGATAAACACCTTTGTTCTGGAGTCGCTCGTCGATGAAATCGCGCATGGTGCAGGCCTCGATCCGCTCGATTACCGGCGCAAGCTGCTAGCCGGCAAACGACGCCAGCTGCGCGTGCTGGACACTGCCGCGCAAATGGCGGGATGGGGGCATGCGCCGGGCGGGCGCTTTCAGGGCGTCGCGTTCTTCCGCAACACGCATTGGGATGCGGTGGTGGCCGAGATCGTCGAACTTTCCGTCGACACGGCTAACAAGATCACTCTGCACCGCGTCTGCTGTGCGATCGATGTAGGGACCGCGGTGAATCCGGACCAGGTCAAGGCCCAGGCCGAGGGCGGCATCAACCTCGGCCTGTCGGCCGCGCTGGGGGAAGCGATCACTTTGAAAGACGGCCGGGTCGAGCAAAGGAATTTCGACACGTATTCCATCCTGCGCCTGCGCTCCGCGCCGCTGATCGATGTTCAGGTGCTGGAATCGCCCGATGCGCCGGTCGGAGGCGCGGGCGAACCGCCAGTTCCGCCTGCCGCCGCCGCGCTTGCCAATGCGCTGTTCGCGGCAACAGGAAAACGCATCCGCACGCTGCCGCTTTCGCACAGCGGCTATACGGTGTGAGACGCCACAAATGCGATGAATGCCAGATTGGAACGCGAACACAGGGGAGGACCTCAAGGGACGAGTCTGAAGGCACAGGGTGTCGGCTTCAATCGGCGTCAATTGCTTGCCGCCGCTACCGCCATTCCGACGGCCGCGGCGCTCCCAGGCGCGCGCCTGCACGCAGCGTCCTCCGCGGCAAAGAACGCCGGGCCAATTCCCGTTGCAGTGTTGATCGACGAAGAATCATCCCTGATCGACTTTGCCGGTCCGTGGCAGGTGTTCAGTTCTGCGTCTGCCCGCAAAGCGCCGGGATTCAGGCTTTACCTCGTTTCCAGCGACACCAGGCCGAAACTGGTCGGTGAAGGCGTTCCAGTGCTTCCACAATTCGCGCTCGAGAACGCGCCCTCACCGAGAATTCTCGTGATGGGGGCGCAGCGAGGACGAAGCGAACGAAAGCTCGACTGGATCAGACGCGCGCATCGCCGAGCCGATGTCACCATGTCCGTATGCACCGGGTCATATCTGTTGGCTGCGACAGGGCTTCTGGACGGCAGGACGGCGACGACGCACCACAAATTCTACGACGATTTTCAGAGCTACTACCCCAAGGTCAAGGTCGTGCGCGACGTGCAATTCGTCGATCACGGCGATGTCGCGACCACGCGCGGCCTCGCGGGCTCCACGGCTTTCGTCTTGAAGCTCGTCGAGCGTTACTACGGGCACGATGCCGCCCGCGAGACCGCGGACTACATTGAGTTCACCTGAGCGGCAGGGGAGCATACTGTCTGGCGTTCAGCGCGCGCGGTCCTTCGTTTNNCACACGATCCAAAGCGGCCGCAAAGGCTTGCGGTTCTTCCAGAAACGGGAAATGGGCGGAATGGGCGAACCAGAGGAGCCGTTTGCGCGGCGCGTCCATGTGGCCGAAGTAATCTACTGCGCAGGCGAACGGCACGGTGTAGTCCATCCGGCCCTCGAAGAAATAGACAGGCACCACGAGGCGCGCGACATCGTCCATCAGGGCGCCCCTGGAAACATCGTCCTTCAGATGCAGATGGGTAAAATCGACACCGCGCTTCACATTCCAGGCGTCGAGCAGTGAATATTCCGGCGCGCGCAGACCGATCTCGAGCAGATCGAAGAAGCTGGTGGAATGCACGATTTCCCCGCCATATCGGAAGAGGTAAGGCTCGCGGTCGTAGCGTTTGCCAGATGTGGCGAGCGCCAGCGCCTGTGCATCGCCGCGCATTCTTGCCTCTTTCGCAATCCAGGCATCCTGCAATTTGAGTTCGTCTGCGCGGCTGCAGGCCTCCTGGCCGACGCCGACATAGGCGCGCACCAGATCAGGCCGCGCCTCAGCGACGCGAATGCCGAGCGACGTGCCGTAGGAATGACCGACGAGAATGATCCTGCCGGCGCCGAAGCGGGCGCGAAGGGTTTCCATGAGCACGATCGTATCGGCCATTTCCTGGCTGACGCGCATCTTGGCGACATCGGTATCGGCCGAGAATGTCTTGCCCGCGCCGCGGCGGTCCCATTGCACGGTGAGGAACCGTTCTTCAAGCGGACGCTGGAAGGCATGGGCCAGATACATCATCGGCATGCCGGGGCCGCCATGCAGGAACAGAACGATGGGCGCATGACGGTTGCGCCCGCGAATGAGAATCCACTGACTGTCGCCGCCGAGTTTCACCTGTTCGAGTGAGGCGATCGCCGCGCCCGGCGTTCGGGGATCGTCAGCGATTGTGGGCGTGTAAACGCGCAGGCCCCAATACAACAAACTCCCGAGCACCACTGCTATGGCGGCAAGTCCGATTTTCGAGCGCATGCGCGTTCCTCCGCCGGCAATGACAATTCAGGCGTTTGTGGTGGCGGTGCGAGCCGATTTTGACCGATGCGCGCCCCAGTGAATAGCATTGCTTACCCGACGTTTCGCGGTGCGATCGGACACAGGCGACCGGCGATCCGCAGGCTCGTTCTGAATGGCGCCAGCAGCACAGTGGCGCCGATGCAATCTCTGACCTAACATTCCGGCTGGACCGCTCAGTGGTTGCTGGTCAAAACCGTGCAAGAGATACCTGAAAATCACTCAGCCAAAGCTGTCGACGCGCCGGCCACGGGTTCGCGGCCGCTGTTGGTTTATGACGGCGATTGCGCGTTCTGCTTCTACTGGGCGCGCTTCTGGCAAAAGCTCACGGGCGACAGCGTCGACTACAAACCGTATCAGGAAGTGGCGGCCCAGTATCCCACGATCCCGCTCGCCGATTTTCAACGTGCCGTGCAATACATCGCACCCGGCGGACACCATGTGAGTGCCGCCGAGGCCAGTTTTCTGACCCTGAGCCACGCGCGTGGCAAGGGATTCTGGCTCGCGCTCTACAGAAAACTGCCGGGGTTCGCCGCCGCCTCGGAGCTGGCTTATGCCTTCACCGCCGCCCACCGTTCCGCCTTTTATCGCATCAGCCTGTTTCTGTGGGGCAGAGGCTACGCGCCGCCGCGATACGATCTTGTCTCTTTTTTATTCCTGCGCCTATTCGGGTTGATCTACTTTTCGGCGTTTGTTTCGTTCGGTGTGCAGGCGCAGGGGCTGATCGGCAGTCATGGCATCCTGCCAATCGCCGACCTGGTCGATGTCGCCACCAGCCGACTCGGTCTGGAGCGCTTTTATCTGATGCCGATGGTGTTCTGGTGGAACGCCAGCGATTTCGCCATCCAGGCCGTGTGCTGGGCGGGAGCAGGGCTGTCGCTGCTGCTGGTCTTCAATCTGCTGCCGCGGCTCTGCCTGTTTCTGCTCTATGCGCTCTATCTGTCGCTGCTTTATGGCGGGCAGGCCTTCATGACCTTCCAGTGGGACACGTTTCTGCTGGAGGCGGGATTCCTCGCGCTCGTGCTGAGCTTTGCCACAATGCCGGGCATCTGGTTGCTGCGATGGCTCCTGTTCCGGTTCATGTTCATGTCAGCCATGGTCAAGCTGCTGAGCGGCGATCCCAATTGGTGGAACCTGTCGGCGCTGTCATATCACTTTCTCACCCAGCCGCTGCCCACGCCGCTGGCATGGTACGCCGCGCACCTGGCGCCACGTGTGCTGACGTTTGCCACGGGCGCCATGTTTTTCGTCGAGCTGATCCTGCCGTTCCTGATCTTTGGCCCGCGACGGCTGCGCTTTTTTGCAGGCTGCGGCATCCTTCTGCTGCAAAGCTGCATTGCGATCACCGGCAATTACAACTGGTTCAACCTCCAAACGATGTTGCTGTGCCTGCCGTTGTTCGACGACGCGGCTCTGCAAAACCTATTGCCGAAGCGCCTCATCCGGCTGCTGCCAATACGCGCAGGAAATGATGCTCCGCGAAAGTCGGTCAGGGTCGTCGTTGGCGCATTGGCGGTACTGATCGTGTTCTGCAGTCTGGTGCAGATGGATGAGCGTTTCGGCGGCAATCCGCCCGTCGTGGCGCAAGTGGTCGACCGCGTTGTCGAACCGCTGCACATCGTCAGCAGTTATGGTCTGTTCGCTGTCATGACCACGAAGCGCGACGAGATCGTCATTGAAGGTGACGGCATCCAATGGCGCGAATACGAATTTTGGTACAAACCCGGCGATATTGCACGCAGCCCACGCTGGAACATCCCGCATCAGCCGCGCCTGGACTGGCAGATGTGGTTCGCGGCGCTGGAAGACCCGCGGCGCCTGCCGTGGTTTTGGCATTTCGTTCAGAGGCTGCTGGAGAATGAACCGACGGTGAACGCGCTGCTCGAAAAGAATCCCTTTCTGGACAAGCCGCCACTTTATTTGCGCGCGGAGTTCTACGAATACACCTATGCCGGCAGCGAGGAAAAAGCGAAGGGCATATGGTGGGACCGGCGCCTGCTGGGGCTCTACTTCCCCGTCGTGCATCTGAAGGGCGAATGACTCGTTACGCGCAAAATTTCACGTTGACTTGGCGTACGTCCGGGAGGATCATTTTTCGCCACAGCAGATGCTTGGTCGCGCCAAATGGCGTTCGCTTTTTGGGCGCGTTCGGCCTGATATATATTGCGGCGCTTGGTATCTGGTGGAGACCAGATCAGCAGCGCGGCAGGAAGGCGAGCGCGCGAGAGCGACTGAGCCCTGCGGCTGATGTTGAAAATGGAGGATTCCGCATGGAAGAAACTCCACCTGGCATAGCACAGGGGCCCGGCGATCATCGCAGGGCAACGCCGATTAAATGAACCGCTTGGATCGCTGTTCATGGGCCTCCGCACACGTCGATGAAATTGAAGGCGGGATTCATCCCGCATAGACATCCGGCTTGATGCCGGAAATGAAAACTTGGAGCTTTGCGAGCCCCGCGGCTGATCGCTGCGGGGTTCCTCATATAGGGCCGCGCCCGCATCACCAGGGGAATGTTCCACCTGCGTGCCTGAGGAACTGACCGCTTGTGGTCTCATCCAGCTCCGAGATCCGCTGTCGCACATGCCGCACGCTTTCTTCCGGCGATTGCAACGCGTTCTTGCCGCCCATGTCCGTGCGGACCGATCCGGGGCTGATGATGCTGACGCGGATTCCAACCTTTGCCCAGTCATGCGCGAGCCCGCGCATGATGCTGTTCAGGGCCGCTTTCGACGCGCGATAGCCGTACCAGCCGCCACCGCGATTGTCTTCGACCGAGCCCAGGCCACTTGTAATTGTCACCAGCTTCTTGTCGTGGCCGCGCAGCAGGTTCTCGTACAAAGTTCGTGCAACGACGAACGGCCCCATGGTGTTGA
The DNA here is from genome assembly GCA_003131925.1 of Alphaproteobacteria bacterium. GTDB lineage: Bacteria > Pseudomonadota > Alphaproteobacteria > Micropepsales > Micropepsaceae > Rhizomicrobium. The sequence continues at coordinate 11,368 of PKWC01000202.1, forward strand.
CCCGGAACGTGACGAGCCATTGCTCATAGTCAATCGCGTTCGCGGTCTGCGGCTCCGGCCCGGCGATTGCCGCATTGTTGATGATGATGTCGATGGGCGTATCGCCCAATGTGGATTTGAGAGCGTGAATCGAGCCCGGATCGGCAATATCGAGCGCGAATATTCGAACTTTGCCGTCTGCTCCTTCAGTAATCCTTTGCAGTTCGATCGCATCGGCAGGCCGGCGGCAGCAGGCGAGCACCTCCGCGCCTACCGCGGCGTACTGTCTGACGAGTTCAAGTCCAATGCCGCGATTGGCGCCGGTAACGAGGATGGTACTCATCGTGCGGATCTTCCACGGGATTATCGGAGCAACGCTAATGGCTTGCGAGTCCCAAACGCTAATTCTTACCATCGTCATGGCCGGGCCGNNCCGTTGTCCCGGCCACCCATGAAAACCGCGCTCGGCCATGAATGTTTGGCCCATTTGACATGGTTCCGATAGCGGCAATTGTCTGTTTGGCCGCCGGAACATGGACGATACGGAACGCATTCCGAGCCGAGCTGCTCCGTGATTTCCGCTTTCGACCACAGCTCTCCGGTGACGTCATGTCGCCTGTATTCCTTATCCATGCGAAATTCATAGAAAGGGTCCGCGCCCAGGACATGCCGACGAACCAGGAATCACGGGATAGGCTCGCCCGGCTTGCAACGGAGATGTCGGTCAATGCGCTGGATTCTTGCCGCCCTCGTGTCCCTCTTGATAGGCACGGCAGTGGCAGTGGCCGCGCCTTGCGGCGGCGTAACGGGCGTTTATTCGGGCTCGGCCAAATCGTCCGATAGCACCGCGATCGAGATTACGCTCAATCTGCTATGCGACAGCGGTGAATACAGGGCCCAGTTCTTCACCTCCGCCGGTGACTTCGTTGGCATGAATGCGGCCTTCACCGATGCACATTTCACGGCGAAGTTCGACACTGGCGCGGCCCTCGGCACGGTCGATCTGTTGCTCAAGGGCCCCGAGCTTGCCGGTGAGTTCGATTTGGCCGGCGACAAGGGCACGATCGAGCTTGTGCGCAAGGGCGCGGCGCTGGCCGCGGACGCAATGACGCCACGCATCGATCTGACGCAAGCGCAATGGCATCAGGATTTGCGCGCGTTTGCGGTGGAATTGCCCAGCCATCATGCGAACGCCTTCTTTTCGCTTTCCAGGAACGAGTTCGATGCGGAAGTGGCGAAGCTCGATGCGAGCCTCGACACAATGAACAATGACGAACGGCTGATCGGAATGGAGCAAATCGTCAACTCTATTGGTGACGGTCACACGGGCATCATGTATCCGGGGCCGCACAAATCGCTTCCCATCGAGATCACCAGGTTTGGCGACGATTTCCGGATCACCGCTGCGGGCGACGGTCTGACCCGGTTCCTCGGCGCCAGGATCGTGGCGATCGGAAAAACGCCGATTGAGAAAGCGTATCAGCGCGCGCTCACCATCACGCCGCGCGGCGAGCTCGGCGGGCTACGCGAAGGCCGTGCCTTGTTCGTGTTGGCGCATGGCCGGACTTTGCACGGTTTGGACATCACGCCCGGCGCCGATCAGGCCGCGTTTGATCTGGAGGACACGGCCGGAAAGGTGACCACAACCGTTTTTCACAGTGTGCCGGAGGGCGTGACGCTTTCCCGCGGCGCGCAAACTCAAATGCTCTCCGAACAGCAGCCTGACAAACCGTTCTGGTGCGAAAGCCTCGCCAGGAACCGAGCGGTTTATTGCGCCTGGCATTCCTATCAAGACTTGCACGCCAACGCGCAGAAGATGTTCGCGCTCATCGATTCCGCCAGGCCGCGAAAGCTTATCATCGACATGCGGGACAATGGCGGCGGCGACAACACAGTGGGCTATGCCGAACTCGTCAAGCCCATCGAGACACGCGCCGACCTCAACGCACGCGGACGTCTATACGTGCTGATCGGACCGCTTACATTCTCGGCGGCCATGAACAATGCGGCGCAGTTCCAGGACGAAACCGCGGCCATTCTTGCCGGCCAGACCATCGGCGAGCGCCCGAATTCCTATCAGGAGCCGCGGCAGTTCCGCCTGCCCAATTCGCATCTCGTCGTTCGTGCTTCCACGCTTTGGTACGCCTTCCGCAAGAAGGGACCAAACGTGGTCGCTCCCGACAGGGAGATCATTCCTACCTGGGACGACGTAAAAAGCGGACGCGATCCGGTGATGGATTGGGTGCTCGCATCCAGCTAATTGCCGTGGCTCGCGCGCGCCGGCGAGCGGGACCGCGGGCGCAGCGTATGAGCCGCGCCGGGGGCGGGCTTCAATCCTCCGTCCGGCGCTATCGCGCAGGATATAGCCTCGCTTCGGCGTTATGGCATCTACACATCAAGGCCAAGCAATATGCATGCAAGCTTGGCATTCATTCGACCTCCCCCTTGTGGGGAGGTCGAAATTTGCGAGCGCCCTTCGCGCGAGTAAATTTCGGGTGGGGGTCTCGGCCTCTCCATGGACAGGCTGAGACCCCCACCCGAAAAACGCGAAGGGCGTTTTTCGACCTCCCCACAAGGGGGAGGTTGAATGAAATCGCTGTCGATGCGCCCACGCCAGCCGCCGAGATATGTAGATACCTTGGCGCTTCGGCGGGAATGACACGTTGGGTTTGCGATTCAATGTGATCGGACAGCGCTCGAATTCATATCGCCCGATTTCCTGTTGACTTCCCCGCTGCGAGTTGATTGAGTGTTCAATCAGGATGATTTGGGCCGGTTCGGCTTGGGAATTTGCAGGCGGGGAAAGCAGACAAATGCCTACGATGAACTACCTGGCGATCGTCGCTGCGGCGTTGTCTTCGTTCGTTGTCGGCGGCCTTTGGTATTCTCCGCTCCTGTTCGCTCGGCCCTGGCTGGCCGCAGCCGGGCTCCGTCCTGACGATCTCGCGAAACAGAACAAGGCAATCGTCTTCGGCGGCGCATTTGTCCTGGCGCTGCTCGCGGCGTTCGTGTTCGCGATGTTCCTGGGACCGCGTCCGGCATTTGGCTTTGCGACCGGCGCGGGTTTTGCCGCGGGTTTTGCCTGGGTGGCGGGTTCATTTGGCATCAACTATTTGTTCGAGGGCAAGAGCCTCAAGTTATGGGCGATCAATGGCGGATATCATGTTGTACAATACACTGTGATCGGCGCCGTTCTGGGGGTGTGGCATTGAACGAATTGGCTGCCAAGTAGCAACGTGTGCGCGCCATGGTCGAAGAAACGAAACAGCGGCTGACTGAGACCGCAAGGCGTCTGTTCGCGGAGAAGGGTTACGAATCGACGAGCGTCGCCGACATTCTCAAGGACGCGGGCGCCAATAGCGGCAGCCTTTATCACTTCTTTTCCACGAAGCAGGATCTGCTGCTGGAAGTGTTGCGCGGCTATCGCGACGGCATTGGTCCGATGTTGCTCGCACCGGCCTGGAAGGGCGTTGCCGATCCGATCGAGCGTGTCTTTGCCCTGCTCGCCGCCTATCGCCGCATGCTGGCAGCGACCGACTGCACCTATGGCTGCCCGATCGGCAGTCTCGCTCTCGAATTGCACGAGCCGGATCCGCCCGTTCGCAAGCTGCTTTCGGTCAATTTCGATGCATGGGTGGAAGCGGTTGAAGGCTGCTACGTGGATGCGGGGCATCGTCTGCCCGACGATGTCGATCGTCATGGGCTGGCGGTGTTCACGCTCACGACGATGGAGGGCGCAGTCATGCTGGCCCGCACGAAGCGCACGCTCGCCAGCTTCGACCAGGCGGTGGGGTCGTTGCGGGATTATGTCATGCGGCTCGAAAAACAGGCCAGACAGGAGAGGAAATCACGATGAGAATCCACGCATTTGCAGCAATGCTGATCGTCGCCCCGGCGCTTGCCGGTTCGCCGGCGGGCGTCAGGGACACGTCGTTCCGCGACACGGAACGGCATCGCGTACAGCAGCTCCAGATCGATATCGACGCGCCCATTGCGGTGGTATGGGCCGCGTTTACGACCGATGCGGGCTTCACCAGCTGGTGCGCTCCGGTGGCCCATGTGACGCTCGGCAATGACGGCATGATCGAGGCGTCATACCGGCTGACGTCCAGGATCGGAGACCCGGAGAACATCAGGAACCGCATCGTCGCTTATCTGCCGGAACGCCTGCTCGTCCTGCACAACGAGCATGTGCCGAAGGGCGGACCATTCAAGCAGGGCGTGATTGACAGAATCCGAACCGTGATCCAGTTCGAGGATCGGGGCGGTGGCCGTACACACGTCATCGAGTCCGGCGTGGGTTACGGCGAGGGGCTGGATTTCGACGCGATGTACGATCATTTCCGGAGCGGCAATGCAGAGGAGTTCGCGGCGCTCGCCCGGAGGTTCGTCAAAGGCCCTATCGACTGGAAGGCAGAAGCGCAGCGCATGCAAGAGTCAGTCGCGACGCGAGCGAGCCACTGAGGGCCTGATTGGGGAGAGTGGTGTTCCCATTCCAACGCTTCGTATCAAAAAGGTATGTCATGGCCCGCTTGCGCGCATAGGCGCCAAGATAGGCCGAAGGCCCCCTCACCCCAGCCGCAGCAGAAATCTCTGCACGTATCTGCATCCCTCTCCCACGAGGGGAGAGGGGAATCGGAGTCTTGCATCGACGTCAGGAAATCAGCGCGAAAGTCCCCTCTCCCCTTGTGGGAGAGGGGAAACATTCGAGTCCTCGCTACCGCTCCGAAATGGGTGAGGGCTCTCTCGGCCTGTGTTAACAGACGTGGATCACGACCGAATGATTTTCGCGCCACGCGCCCGCCTTCGCCACCCGGCCGTTAACCTGAAACTCACCAAATAACGGAAGACGATCTTAACCGTGTCGAGGCACGATGGCGGAGCTGCGAGCAGCCATCGGGAATACAACGAATGCCGGATACGGCCGCGCGGCTGAAAGCCGACCCAGCGCGGAGCGCGAGACTCGCGCTCGAGCAATTGCGCCTGGCGTTGCACAATCTGAGACCCAATGCCTGGCTAATGCCGCTTCTGGCCGCGATCATGTGTTTCATGTTTGCGCGCTGGGTCAGCACGCCGGCGCTCATCGCGTGGTTCTCGCTGGTGACCGTTTCGGGCGCTTGTCTGGGCATCGTCGCCGAGATTTTCCTGCGGCGGACAGAAAAGGCGCCGTCGTCCCGGGCATGGGTCACGAACGCGACGGCAGCGTATTTTCTTTTTGCCGCGTCATGGTCCGCTTTCGGCTTACTGTTCTGGCGGCAGGGCAACGATCTCAACCACATGCTGATCATGTTGGTGATCGGCTGCACCATTGCGGGCAACGCCGCGCTCGTCGGCGCCAGCAAACCCCTGATCATCGTCGGCTTCGCGGTCCATGGTCTCGTGTTCGTCCTCGCGCCCCTGCGCGAAGGCGGTGCGCTTTATGACGGCCTTGCGCTGATGGCGTTCGGCTATGTCTGCTTCCTCGCCTGGATGTCGCGCCAGATCTACTTTACCGCACGCGACATGCTGCTGCTGCGCGACGACAAGAACGATCTCATCGACGCCCTGGCGCGATCGAAGGCGGACTCCGACCTGGCGCGGGACCGGGCCGAATCCGCGAGTCGCGCCAAATCGGAATTCCTCGCAAAAATGAGCCACGAGCTGCGCACGCCGCTGAATGCCATTCTCGGGTTTTCGGAGATGATCTATTCAAGTCCCATCGGCGCCCCCGCGGTGAGGAGTCAGGAATATGCGAAGCTCGTGCATCAATCGGGCAGTCACCTGCTGGCGCTCATCGACGATATTCTGGATCTTGCCAAGATAGAAGCGGGCAAGTTCGAACTTCGGGAGGGCGATGTCGATCTCGCGTGCCTGATTGGCGACGCGGTGCAATTGATGGCGCCGAAGGCGGAACTGGAGAATCTCGCGCTGGCGACGGAAGTCGCGGCCGAACTCCCGATCCTTCATGCCGATCAGCGCGCGATCTGGCAGATACTGCTCAATCTTCTTGCCAACGCAGTGAAGTTTACGCCGGCGGGCGGCTCCGTTTTTGTCTTTGCCAGAATCGAGGCTTCGGGAGAGGTCGCGTTCGGCGTGCGCGACACCGGCGTCGGCATTGCTCCCGAGGATCAGCTGCTGGTGTTCGAGACTTTTGGCCAGGGCCGCCACGACGTGGCGACGCCCGACAAGGGTACGGGCCTGGGACTTTCGATCGTGAAGGGCATCACCGAAGCGCATGGCGGACGCGTGGAGCTTGCAAGCCATCTGGGCCGCGGCACCTGCGTGACGATCGTGCTTCCCGCTTCGCGGGCAAAGCCGCGCCTGAGGCAGGCATCGTAGGACGGGGCGGCCTGTTTCGCTGCCTCTCTGCAGCTGCTATTCAGAAATGCGTGATACGTGAAGAAGATTCAGCGCAGAGGACGCAGAGGATGCGCGGAGGACGCGGTGGAAGAAGAAGCGCGCGCCAACGGCGCGCAACTATTCTCTCTGCGTACCCTGCGCATCCTCCGCGACCTCCGCGTTAAATCTTGTGGGTTGAACTGTGGCCATGAAAGCAGGGAAAAAGGCGGCGGCGCGGAAGCGTTATTTTGTCATAGATTTCGACAGCACCTTCGTAAGAGACGAAGCGATGGAGATCCTGGCGGCCATCGCTCTTGCCGGACATCCGAAGAAAAACGAGATCCGGAGGAAAATTGCCGCCATTACGAAAGCGGGTATGGAAGGGCGCTTGTCATTCTCCGAATCTCTGGAAAAACGCCTCTCCCTGTTTTCTGCGAACTCGGCTCATCTCAAAGAGACGGCGCAGGTCCTGAAGTCGAGAATCACCCCTTCGATAGCCCGGAACCGGGAATTTTTCAAAAACAACCGCGAGTGCGTCTACCTCGTCTCGGGAGGCTTCCGGGAGTATATCCTCCCGATCGCGCGAGAATTCGGAATCCTGCCGAGCCACGTTCTCGCCAACTCATTTCGCGTTGACAAGAACGGCGCCATTACCGGAATCGATAGAAAGAATCCTCTGGCGCAGAATGGAGGCAAGGCTCGCGCCGTTGCCGCCCTGAAACTTAAGGGCGAAGTGATCGTCGTCGGAGACGGCATCACCGACTACGAGATCAAGGAGCGCCACGGCGCGAGCACGTTCTTCGCGTTTGTGGAAAACGCCGCGCGTCCTCCGGTTATGGAAAAAGCCGATCGGGTCATCGGAAGCTTCGACGAGCTCCTTTATCACTACGGCCTTCCGCGCGCGGTCTTCTATCCCCATGGCCGCCTGAAGGTGCTGCTGCTCGAGAAAATCCATCCGCTCGCCGAGGCGTATTTTGCGCAGCTTGGATGCCAGCTGAAAATCGTCCCCGAGGCGCTTTCCGAGGCGGCGCTCATCGAAGAAATGTCGGACGTCGCGATTCTCGGCATCCGCTCAGGCACCCACGTTACAAAGCGTGTGCTCGATGCCGCGCCCCGCCTCCTCGCCGTCGGCGCCTTTTGTATCGGAACCAACCAGGTCGACTTGCGCACCTCAGCTCAAAAGGGCATCGCGGTCTTCAACGCGCCCTACGCGAATGGGCGAAGCGTCAGCGAGCTTGCGATGGGTCTGATCGTCGCGCTATCGCGGCGGATCGGCGATCACAACACCAACCTTCACAACGGTATCTGGAACAAGTCTGCGAAAGACTCGCGGGAAATCCGGGGAAAGACGCTGGGAATTGTCGGCTACGGCAATATCGGCTCCCAGCTTTCCGTCATTGCCGAAGGCATGGGGATGCAGGTGTGCTTCCATGATGTTTCCGATCGCCCGGTGATCGGAAACGCGCGCCGCACCACGTCACTCCAGGAACTCCTCGAAAGAAGCGACGTGGTGACGCTTCATCTGGACGGCCGGCCTCAAAACAGGAATCTTTTCGGCGATCGTGAATTTGCCGCGATGAAGCAGGGCGCGAGTTTCCTCAATCTGAGCCGCGGCAGCGTCGTGGATGTTGCCGCGCTTGCCCGCGCGCTTGAGCGCAGGCATCTCGGCGGAGCGGCGCTGGACGTATTTCCCGACGAACCCCGAAGCAGCTCCCCGGCATTTCGCTCGCCGCTCCAGGGGCTTTCGAACGTCATTCTGACCCCGCACATCGGCGGCTCCACCGAAGAAGCGCAGGAAACGATCGCCCGGTATCTTTCGGCGAAGCTGATGAATTTTATCGATACGGGGGATACCGCGCTTTCCGTCAATTTTCCGAACCTTCAGCTTCCGGCTTTCAAGGGCGCGCACCGCTTCATCCACGTCCACAGGAACGTGCCCGGCGTGCTCGCGCATGTGAACACCGTGATGAGCAACAACAAGGCGAATATCGTGGGACAATATCTCGGAACCACCGCCGAAATCGGCTACGCAATCACCGACGCAAACACGAAACACGAATCGCGCGTCATCGAAGAGCTGAACGCCATCCCCGACACCATCCGGGTCCGGACGCTGTATTAGAGCGTGTTCCGCCCGGAATGAATCGCCACCCCAAAGCGTGTCATTCCCGCGAAAGCGGGAACCCAGTTCGTAAGGCGCCAGCGCCGTTCCATCTGGGTCCCCGCTTTCGCGGGGATGACATGTTTTGGTTCGATTTGAAGAGAACACGCACTAGTGGATCAGATCAGACACTTGGTACCCGAGATGACAGGCTGGGTGCGTCGCGCCGAATGAAGGTAACTCAGGCAGCTCCCCAACTTGACCCGGGTTTGATCGTCTATCATAACAATTCGGGGTCAGAGTATGAACCAGCGTTAGAGCAGTGCCAGCTGGCGCTTGTCGGCTGCTGCCCTGGGCCGCGGACCCGGTGGCAGAGGCGTCACGCGCCGCTTGAGCGCTTTGGCGATTTCCATTCGGAAACGCTCCCCTCCCATCACCCGGCCGCCATTGGTGGCGTGGCGCAGCGCGGAGACGAAGGGTCCCTCGAGTGGCGTCCGGAAGCACAGGCGGTATTCCTTTTGCCGGTCCGCCGCGTTGCGGCCGAGCGCCCGATAAAGAGGGTGGTCGGTGAGAAGCGCGTCCGCTGCGCCGAGGCCATGGGCGCGGTAGCTCGACCATGGATAGTCGCGCGGACGGGCCACCATTCCCGCCCGGACGGGATTGAGTTCGATATAGCGGCAGCAATCCAGGAAATAGGCATCGCTGTCGACCGGCGCCGCGCGGTAGCGGCCCTCCCACAGGGTGCCCGTGCGGCGCTGGATGCGGTTGATGTGGCGCACATAGCGCCGGCCGAGCGATTGCAGGGTGCGCGGAACGCTCTCTTCCTCTTGGGGAGTGGCCAGCAGATGAACGTGGTTGGTCATCAGCACATAAGCATGGATCGCCAGTCCGTACTCGCTCGCCGCGTCGTTGAGCCAGCCCCGATACTGTGCGTAGTCCTCCGGCGCAAAGAAAATCGCCTGCCGATTGTTGCCGCGCTGGATGAGGTGCAGCGGCTGGTTCTTTAGAAAATACCGCCTGTGCCGCGCCATGCCCGCGCCCCAGCTTGCAATCGCCTCAATAGCAAGGGACGCTGCCAGATACAACTCTGACCCCAAACCTTTTGACCCCAAACCTTTTCGGTCCCGGTCTGTCGCAACTATTTTGGCTGCAATTCGCACAGCTTTAGCGCGAGTGCGAGCACTGGTTTCATCGCCTGATCCACCTCTGCCAGCGACAGTTCAAGCGCCACCCGGACGTGCTCTATCAGCTCAGGATTGTGCGCCCGTATGCCAGCCGAAAGGGCTTGAAGAAATAGATGATGGGCAGCAACCCATCGGCCGGGATTGTCTTCAAGTTCCATTGAATGTCTCTCCTTGTGCGACTGTTTCACGTCGCGGAGACGATAAAGCTTCTTTCCGGGCTCCGAATTTACGTCTTGGAGGATTGTGTAAGGGCTGTCATCGACCCATGCCTTAATTTTGGCCTCCAAGATTGGGAGATCGGATAGGCAACGGCAGCCTCGACGTAATCTGTTTGCCCTGCTGCATTGTCAGTTATCTCGCGAAGATACCGACCATTGATGCCGTTCAAAATGATTCGCATCGGCGTCCTTAAGGAATCATCTCAATGCGATTGAAAATAGGTAGTGAACGCCTTGGCAACCAGTCCCTCCCACTGTGCCCGCTTGTGTGCCCGCTTGTGTGCCCGCTTTTTGCGCCGCTATTCGCTATTTGGGGCCGATTCGTTCCGTTTTCGCCTTCCCCGCTCGCACCATGAGAACACGCGAAAACCCCTTTATTTGCATGCGTTTGGCGCTGGCTGGGGGACTAGGATTCGAACCTAGACTGGCGGAGTCAGAGTCCGCTGTCCTACCGCTGCACGATCCAAGGCGGGAGCCTGAAAACAGCTCAATGCAAAACGCTTGAACTACACTCTTGCGCGATCGGGAACCCCGCCGGATACCCACGGTGCATTTGCCGACAACTGCACTCGGGCAGTACCTTACCACGAAACTGCGGAAGTATTGAGGTTTGAGCCGTTGCGTTTCGGCGGCAAGCGGTAATCGATCGCAATTTTTGTGCGGAACTGGTGTCCCCCAGCCGAACCTGCACGTCTTATTGACGGCGGACTCGGAGCTTTACTCCATCGACCGCGCGTTCGAGGGGCGCATTGCTCCAGGCAGGCGCCAGACGGCCGCAGGCAGGCACAGGCGTGCAAAAACGATGATCGTCGATGCGCAGCGGCCCTGGTGCGCACAGATCTCGAACGAACCCGTTTGATCTTGTAGGCTCACCGTTCGGCCGCGCTTGGCCGCGCCATCGTCATGGGGGCATGCGAGAAAAGTGGAAAACGGCGAAACGGGCATGGACGTTGAGAGAGAATTGCTGCTCGATCAGTTCGCGGCATTCGAACGCGGCGTGCTGCAGGACAACATCATTCTCAGCGATCAGAAATCGGGAATACTCCTGGCGTTTTCCGGTGCGATGGTGATTTTCTGTATCGAGGCAATCTCCAGTCCGCATGCTGCAAATCATGCGCTGAACTATCCGGTGGCCGCGATCGATGCGCTGTACCTTCTGGCGGCTCTAGGGTTTCTCGTCTCCTGTCACTTCTCCCTGACGACGGTCTTTCCGCGAATACGTCACGGACGCGACGATCACATTTTCTGGGAGTCGTCCCTATATCGGCTTCCCGCGGACGAATTCGTTGCCCGGCTGCGCGCCATCGATGTGGCGGCCGCGCGCGACGACAAGAGCCGGCATATCCACACGCTCGCAGGAATATGCCGGGACAAATTTGCGCATTTCCGAAGGTCGATTCAATTCGCCCAGGGTGCGTTTCTCCTGCTCGTCGTCGCCGAACTGGCCCGCGTCGTCATCGCCTGAAGGGGGATGCGGCAGGGGGCGTCAGGTCTCCGTGGAGACGCGCAAAGGACATGCCCTCAGTTGCGCTGGTCGCGATTAGAGCGCGTTCCGCTCAAATAGAACCAAAGCGTGTCATCGCGGCCGACCCGCCTTCGCCGAAGCGAAGCTTCGGCTTCGCGCAGGCAGGCGCGAAGCGGAGAGCCGGAACCCAGGACCCTGAAGAAATTCCGTAAGCACTGCTTCTGGGTTCTCCCCCGGTTAAACCGGGGGATCATCGCGGGAATGACACGCTTTGGGGTGGCGATTCATTCCGGGCGGAACGCGCTCTAGCTGAGTATTCGAGCGGAAATTAGGCTATTCTGCTGCGGCATCAGCCGGATTGCCGCGGGGCGCGCGGCTCCCGATGCGAGGAAGAGACATCGTGCGGCGCAAACTGGTCGCCATCCTTGTTGCCGACATCGTCGGTTACAGCCGCCTCATGGGCATCGACGAAACCGGCACGCGGCAACAGAGTTGAAAATCTATCTTGCGACGTGTTCTCGAAGCCGCGCTGGATTTGGCTGGTGGCCGCAATTGCGCGACCCACCAGCGAACTAACGGGTGGCGGGGCTATCCCGGCTCATCTAGCCACTTCCTGCATGAGTCGCAGCATGAAATTGTTTTTCCCATCGGCGCAGATTGTCGTTGCCGGCGCGAAGATAGGGCGTGAATACAGCCAGCCGGATCAGAGCGCGGTTCAACACGCTGGCAGGAAATCTCAGGGGCTTCACGAAATCGACAAACAATACCACGCGTGGCTGATCAGTTTCATTCCATGCCTCGTGCTCGTAAGCGTCATCGAATACCAATACGCGGCCCTCCTGCCAGGTGCGAAGCTCCGGTCCGATGCGGATCGCGACGTTCTCTCGGGGCTCGGGCACCATCAGACCGAGATGAAGCCGCAAGACGCCATTGTAGGGGCCGCGGTGCGGAGGCAGGCGCTTTTTAGGTTCTAAAACGGAGAACATCGCCGTCTTCAGTCCAGGAATTTTTCGAACGATGCGCCACGTTTCCGGACAGAGATCGATATTGCGTTGCGATCGGATGCCGTATGCCACGAACAAAAATATCTTCCAGCCAGAATCCCGCGTGATTGAGCGGGCGTCGATGGTGATGTCCTGTACATTGGGCAACTCGTCCTTGCGGAGCAGAATACGTTCGAGTTCGGCCCTGACGGCACACCATTCGCCTTCGATCCCGGCCACCCAAGGAAATACGGCGTTGTCGTACACGCAGGGGTTTCCGAGCCTGGAATATTTCAGGTTCAGACGCTCTGCGAAGGCCACGATACCGTTGAAGAGGTGCGCGATCAGCCCCGCCTGTCGCATCGGCGCGATCCCGTCAGTCTCCCGGTATTGCCGGGCCATTGCGGGCTTGATGCGGGAACCGCAGGGACTGAAGTCGCGGCCCGCGCCACCGGCCGGCACGTCCGGCGAGCCCGCGTCGCTCACTGTTTGCGAAGCCGTCGGCTGCGGGTCCTGCTCCGTCTCGCGTTGCCCGGCTTGGACGAAGCGCGCGTGGATTTTTTGGCGGGTGTCTTGGCTTTTTTCGGTGTCGACTTTTTTTTCTTTTTGGAAGAATTGCTCGACGATGAAGCGCTGCGATCGAAAGCAGGAAACGGCGCGCCGCCGCGCGGCGCCTTCATGATGTCCATCATGACACGCCGCGCGATACCTTTGAGCACGCCGAGCGGCTGCGCATCCACATAGTTTTCGACCAAGGTCTGGTCGAAAGGCTTGCCGTGCTTGCCGAGGTCCTGAAGACCTTCCACAAACTTGCGCGCAAATGCGCTCGTTACTGGTGCTGCGAGTGGGTGACCACGTAAGGGCCTGTTTTTCACTGGCGCTTCCCCCGGTTAGAGCACATCGGCGATAGCTTGCTGCGTCAAATCGTATTCCATCATGAACATGTGGTCGATGTCGCCCCTCACATTCACCCAATGCGAACTGGGAAGGGTCACGAGACGGGTCGACCACGCAGGCTGAATTCCGTCGCCTGGCACGTTGGGTCCGTTGGATATTGGAGAACTGCTGGGATCGAACGACCCCGTAAGCAGTTTCCAGTCGATACTGCCCACCGTCGTGTCGCCGATCTGTACCCCGCGAATGTTGAAGAATCTGTCCGCGTACTGCGTCAGCGGCGCGGCGATCGTCTGGTAGATGTTAAGGGCGTATTGGAGTTCCGCCAGCATGAAACCCGTGTTGCCCGGATATTGATTCGGTACGAGGTTGAATGGGTCCAGCTGACTTGGATAAGCCAACAGCGGAAATTCCGGATCGTTCGCGAGCGCGGCCTGATTTGTAAGATATGTTGCCATATCGAGATAGGGCAAGGTGTAGCAGCCGGGAAATGACGTGATTACCTTGATGACGTTCATCGTGCCCAGCCAGTTGAAATAGGATTCGCCTTCAAACCAGCGGTGAATTTGACCATCGTAGCCGTAGAACGGCGAAGCAACCGTGACGGCCCGCGTCATTTGCGCGAGAAGCGGGTTATTCTGGCGCAAGATAAGATCGACGATCATTCCGCCAAAGCTGTGGCCCATCAGTATGAAATCGGCCAACGGGTCGCAATGGGTCTTGGCTTGAACGGTGCTCCTGAATTTTGGAAGGAACTGGTTCAAAAAAAACGAGACCGTCTCGTCGAGGCGTCGGCGCCAATCCCAGCCGAATATGAACCAATCCAGATTGTTGAGTTCGCACCACGCAGTGAATCTGTCGTAGGGCGTGAGACCGAAGATCTCGACGGAACCGTTTGCAATGATGATCCTGTTATTCAAATCGCGATAGACGCCATCGCCGTCCTTGTGCATTTTCAGTTTCAGCGCATCTCCGAGAAATGTATCGAGTGTCAGCCAGACCTTGTCATAATGAAACTTCTGGCCGGGTCCTCCGCTGTCTTTGTAAAGTTTTTTTGCACGAAAGAGCTGGCATCCCATACCGCCCGGAAACAAAAAGAGCGTGCGCCGCTTAGGGTTCGGCGATTTCGACTGATAACGCCAGATGAATTCAGTGATTGGAGTTTCGAGAAAGCGCAGTTGTTCGCTGTCGCGTGTGTCGGCATAGCTCATGGGACGCTCTGCTCCATAGCAAATTGGTTCCGCGTTGCGGCGAGCCGACGCTTCGGACTAGCCGATGACGGAAGGTAGGGCTTCAACCAATCACTGGGACCGCCGGCGGCGTCCGTAAGAACAACGGGGTCAAAGTAGCGCACGCGATCCTGTTCGGAAAGATCGTCTGGCCGCTCGAAATAATGTGGGTCCAGCGTGTCACTGCCGGCCAGGTATGAGCGAGGTTGCGACGGAGTGCCCCTGGACCAGACGAAGCAATGAAGATTGGCCGAAGCGATAAAATACCAGCGAACCGGATTGAAGGAACGCGACCTTGCAATTCGTCGCACTGTCTTGGCCAATATGCCGATGCGGCCAACAACGGTCCACGGGCGGCGAAACATCCGTTCGACGAACGCCGCGAGCGCCTCTGGACTATCGGCCAGCTTCGCATAGGCGATGGTTTCACCGTCCAAGTCTCGAAGCCGCAGATTCGGGGCCAACTTCCCCGAAGACAAGTGTTCCCAGAAGCTTTCGGTTCCGGCCAGCGGCGCAATCACACTAAGATAGACGGGCATTGGTACGAGCGGGTTTCGCGCAATCGCCCTGACCTGCCGTTCCATATCCGCTGCTGTCTGATGACACGGATCGAAAAGATAACCGTAGGTGACTGCGATACCGTGACACTCGGCATAGGCGATGTCGTCTACGATATTGTATCGTCTGCTCAGGTTTTGGGTTTTTTTAAATCGCCGTAGCAGTTCAAGATCGAACGACTCCAGCCCGGCAAAGAGCCCCATACACTTCGAATTTGCCAGGTGCCTGACCAATTCGCGGTCGTGAAGCACGTTTTGCGTCACGAGAGCGGCCCAGCCGCGCACCTTCGGGTGAGATCGCATGTATGCACAGACACGGAGCATGTGCGCGCGATCATCGGAAAAGTTGTTGTCCAGCAGCATCAGGACCGGGTACAGGCGCCGGAAGCTCAGAGGCGGGCTGGCCGAAATGGCGTTCTTAACGCCGGCTGAAAAAATATCGAGATTATAGGTCGCGTGTGAACCGATTTCCGCCGGGATTACACAGAACGTGCATTTGAAACTGCAGCCCCGGGAAGTCTCCATCAGGTGAACAACAGGATTGATCCCGCTTCTGGAAAAGAGGGTGTAGTCGATCGCATAGGACGAGATTTTTGCGGGGTCAGACCGGTAAATCGATTGCAGAGAGCCGTTCAGGAAATCGGTGACGACCGTTGGCACACTGTCAACTCCCCCAACGCAGACGACGTCAAAAAATTGCGCGGCGAACTCCGGGAACAGCGTACAGATGCTTCCGCCTGCCACCACGGTCGCACCGCTTCGGCGAAAGAAAAACGCGAGTTGCCGCATGCGGTCGAAATCCACCTGGAGTCCGCTCAGAAACACAAGTTCGTACCCGCTGCAATCGGACGGATCGAAGGGTCCGTGCCAATCCTCGTGATGCAGACGAACTTCGAACTTTTTCTGGTCGATCAAGGACCCGATATGCAGCCCCGAAATCGGCTGCATGAAATAGCGGGAGCGGCGCTTGTCGCGGCCCGGGCGCAAATGGGCACAAATAACCAAAGCCCGCCGCCGCGCCGTCGGTGAGGCAGCTTCTCCTGGCTGGCGGACCGGCATCGAGTCCATCGCTCCCCTCTTCGCGATGATTGGGTGCGCTGCGAGCCGAAAGGCTAGATTACCCCCATTCGAAAGATAATGTTAACATCGGGCGTCGATTGCGCAAAGCTATAAATGCTCTCCATCGGTGCTCCAGCATCGCCGGGGGGCCTGAAGATTGACGGCGATGGAACTCAATTCACCAGAAACGCGTCCTCCCATATCCGAACGTCGATATCTCACAGTCGTCTTCGTCGATCTCGTGGGCTACACGCGGTTGTCCGCACAACTCGATACCGAGGATCTGAGGGTTCTGCTGCGCCGCTATCAAACTCTTGCGCTGCGGGTCATGGAACGATTCGGCGGCTTTGTCGCCAGGTATATCGGCGACGGGATCCTGGTTTATTTCGGCTATCCGATCGCGCATGAGAACGACGCAGAGCGCGCAATCCGGGCGGCACTCGAACTCATCGAACGACTGCGCGGTCTGGACACCACCGTGCGGGATACAACCATGCCGCCGCTCGTGGCGCGCATCGGCATCAGCACGGGTCTTGCCCTCATTGCACCGGAACTTCTGAGCGGTGGCGCGAGCGAGCACAACGCAATCGGCGACGTCGTAAATCTCGCCGCGCGATTCCAGGCCGAGGCGCCTCCCAGTGGGGTCGTGATCAGCAGGGAAACATTTGATCTGGTCGAAGGTCGCTTCGAGTGTGCCGCGCTGGGGTCCAGGCCAATCAAAGGGCTGCCGCGCGAGGTTGGCATCTACCAGGTCATCCGATCCGTTCCCCTCGCCAAACGCGCAGCAACGCGCAAGTTACGCAGTCCGACACGCATGGTGGGACGAAAATCCGCCATGGAATGCATTCTCTCTCAATGGAAAAGCGCACGGAGCGCGAGCCAATGTCGGACCGTCGCGGTGGTCGGCGAAGCCGGCATCGGCAAGACGCGTCTGGTCCAGGAGTTTTGCGGGCGATCGGAGATGGCCAACGCAACGATAGTGCAACTCAACTGCCATGAGCTTTTTGCCAGCTCCCCGCTCTACCCGGTCGCGAGCTTTTTCTGGGCGCGCGCCGGCATGGCCGCCGACGACGATGTTGGCGCGCAGATCCAGAAGATATCGAACTTGCTCGACGAGCTGGGGTCGAACAGCCCCGAGAACAAACAGCTGGTCGCGAACCTGGCGGGCCTCGCGACGCCGGGCGCCATAGACGCGGCTGCGCCGACGCCACTGCTGTTCAAGCGGAAACAGTACGACTTCGTGATATCGCTCATCGAACGAACGGCGCGGGCGCAATCTACGCTGCTTTGGATTGAAGATGCGCATTGGCTCGATCCGTCGTCTGCGGAATTGCTGGTCGAGATCGTCGCTTCACTGACCAGTGCGCCCCTGCTCGTGCTCTTGACGCACCGATCCTTTCCCAAGGGACCGGCCCTGCCCCAACCGGACGAGACTGTCCATCTTGAGCGACTTGAAAAGCAGGATTGCCTTGAAATCGCCAAATCGCTTCCGGGCGCCGACAGATTGTCCAACGATGTGATCGCACGCGCGATCGAAGCGGCCGAGGGCATCCCGCTCTTCCTTGAGCAGTTCATAAAATCGTTAGCGGATGAGCGGTTGCAAACTCCTGGCCGAGTTTCGAGACCGAGCGGAGTTCCTCTTATGCTTGGCGAGATGATGTCGGAACGTCTCGATCGTCTGCCTGGCGGACGGCGGGTCGTNNGCCTGCATAGGACGTTCGTTCACGCTCGAATTTCTCGCCTCGCTGCTGGATAAGGACCCGCCGGCGATTGCGGAGCCTCTGCAGGCATTGGTGCAAGCAGAGATTCTCCTGCCCCGTCGCTATGGAGCCGAGATACGCTACGACTTCAGTCACGCCCTGCTTCAACGAATCGCCTACGAATCAATCGTCCAGACGGAACGCAGCGCAACCCACGAACGGATTGTCGATGTCTTGCGAAGAGGTCACGAACCAGACCCAACGCTCGCAGATCTCACCGCCCATCATCTTACCGAGGCCGGCAAATACCGCGATGCGATCGGCGAATGGCTGCAAGCCGGACTAAGTGCGGCACGGCGATCGGCGCACGTCGAGGCGATAGCGCTTTTGCGAAGAGGCCTCGGTCTCCTCGACAAAATCTCTGACGCCACCGCGCGCCGGCAGCTCGAACTTGGTCTTCAGGCGGCCCTGATCGGATCCATCATGGCCGCCGAGGGCGCGACCTCGATACATGTCTCCGAATGCTGCAAGCGTGGGCTGGAACTGTGCCGGGAAGGCGAATCCACACCGCTGGTTCTTGCATTTGCCTTCGGCCAGTTCACCTTCACGAATTGCAGGGGCCGGGTTGACGATGCGGCGTCACTGGCCAGGTTGTTTCTGAGTTTGGCCGAGAGCAATGGCAGCGAATCCGGTCGCGTCATTGGACATCGCATGCTTGGCACTGTTCTGCTGGGCCAGGGCGACGCGGTCAAGGCACGCGAACATCTTGAACTGTCGTTGCGCCTCTATTCGGCCGAGCGCGACGGCGCCGCCACGCATCAGTTCGGGCAGAATACCGAGGTTCACACAAAGTCGTCGCTGAGCCTTGTGCATTTCTGCCTGGGAAATATCGACCTCGCGCTTGCAGTTGGAATCGACGCGCTTCGATCCGCCGACGCGTTGCGACATCCGCATTCGACAGCGATTCCGCTCACCTATGTTGGCGGTTGGGTCTTTGGTTTGTGCGAAGCGACCGACCAGATGATGCACGAGGCGGAACGACTGCGTGCGCTTGCCGAGCAGCATCGCCTGACCGCATTTCACGCGCATGGGACGGGTCTCCTCGGTTGGGCGCTGTGCCAGCAGGGTCAATTGGCGCGGGGTGCTGCAGCGATCGAGGAGGCGATCGCGGCGCTCGATTCCATCGAATTTCGTTTGGCGATTTCCGGTTTTCTGGGAAACTTGGCCGATGCCCAACGGCGACTTGGCAACCTCCAGGCCGCAGAAACCGCGTGCGCGCGTGCCATCGAATCGATGGGCCAAAGCAGCTACCTTTGGCTTGAGCCGGAACTGCGCAGAATTGAGGCACTGATTTCACGCGAGCTTTTTCCACGGAAGCCAGAACGCGCGGTCGGTATGCTTCGCAGCGCCGTGAGACGCGCCCAGGAGCTGGGCTTTCCGGTATTTGAGCGTCGCTGCCTTGTCACCCTTAAACAGTGTGCCGCGCCCGACGACTTCGAATTTGAATCGAGGCTGAGGGAGCTTTCCCATCTTGGCAATCTTCCGGAGCGTGTGGCATCCGCGATGCAGGCTTCCCAAAGCCCGTCGTGATCGTTGCGGGGTCTCATCAAGCGCCGCGGGAGATAACCAATAAGGTTGACATAGGTACCAATGCGGTATTTACTCCTCCCGCGATCTGAGGAGGAAGAGCAATGCCGGCCGAATATTCGTTGGGGTATCGAAAGCCGCCCGTGCATACGCGGTTTCAGAAGG
>PKWC01000126.1:0-135 GCA_003131925.1 Alphaproteobacteria bacterium
GCTTCGGCCTTGGCGATCACCGTCAGTGTCTTGAGACCCAGGAAGTCGAATTTGACGAGCCCGGCCTTCTCCGCGTCTTCGTAGTCGAACTGCGTGACCGGCATTTCCGAGCGCGGATCGCGATAGAGCGGCACG
>PKWC01000126.1:169-5221 GCA_003131925.1 Alphaproteobacteria bacterium
CGCTTTCGATCGCATCGGCGAGCGACACGGGTTTGCCGGGCGGATTGGGAACGAGCTTTGCAATGCGATCGACGAGACCGAGCGGCATCTGCAACACGCGGCCGACGTCGCGCACCGCCGCGCGCGCCTGCAACGAGCCAAGCGCGATGATTTGCGCAACGCGGTCCTTACCGTATTTGCCCTGCACGTAGCGGACCACTTCATCTCGCCGCTCCTGGCAGAAATCGANNGATTGAGGAAGCGCTCGAACAGAAGCCCGAAACGGATCGGATCGAGATTGGTGATGTCGAGTGCCCAGGCGACGAGCGAATTGGCGCCGGAACCGCGGACGCCCACCGGAATGCCCTGCCCGCGCGTCCACTTCATGAAATCGGACACGATGAGGAAATAGCCCGCGAAATCCATGCTGAGGATGACGTCGAGCTCAAAGGCGAGCCGCGTGAGATAGACCTGCTCGGCCGCGTGAAGCCCGTGGAGCGCAAGCTTGCGAGAAAGACCGGCTTCGGCCTGCGCCCGCAATTCTTCCGCCGGCGAGAGCCCGGATTCGGGCACGAATTTCGGCAGGATGGGATCGCGCTTCTTCGGGCGGAAGGCGCAACGCCTGGCGATCTCGATCGTATTTCGGATGGCTTCGGGCAAGTCAGCGAATTGCGCCGCCATTTCCGCCGGCGATTTGAAACGATGTTCGCGAGTCAGTCGCCGGCGATCTTCCTGCGACACAAAGCTTCCATCGGCGATGCAGAGGAGCGCGTCGTGGGCTTCGTGCATTTCGGGCGGACCGAANNATGCACGTCATTGGTGGCAACGAGCGGCAACCCCTTGTCATAGGCAAGCGCAATGATGCGCTCCTCCGTGGCGCGTTCTTCGGCAAGACCGTGCCGCTGCAGTTCGACATAGAGCCGGTCGCCAAACATTGCTTGGAGCCTGTCGAGCAACGCGCCCGCGGCGTCAGGCTGACCTTCGGCGACAAGCCGGTTGAGCGGTCCACCCGGCCCTCCGGTCAGCGCGATGAGGCCGTCGGCGTGATGGGCGAGCATGTCCGCCCTTACGTGCGGCCAGTCTCCCGGCTCGGCGCCGAGATACGCGGCGCTGAGCAGCTTCGCGAGATTTCGATAGCCAGATTCGTTCTGGACGAGGAGCGGCAGGCCAGGCGGCCGTTCGCGCACGAAGCCAGCTCCGACGGAGGGACCTTCGGTCAGATCGACGGAAAGAAGACAACCTGCGATCGGCTGCACGCCAGCTTTGGCGAGCGTCTCGCTGATTTCATAAACGCCGAACAAATTGTTGACGTCTGTCACCGCGACGGCGGGCATCGCGTGGTCGAGCGCGAGCTTGGCAAGCTCCTTCGGCCGCACGGCGCCTTCCAGAAGCGAATACGCGCTCTTGACCCGAAGATGCACGAAACCGGCGGGCTTGCGATCCTGCGCCATGTTGCTCGGTGATTCCCGTATGCGGAAAGGTCAGTATCGCCCGACGGGACCTTTCGGCGAGCTACTCTCTGCGGTCATCCACAGAAGGCTTGTTCAGAGCGCGTTGACGAGCAGCGGCGCGGCATTCGCCAGGAGGAACGCGCATCCGATAAAGATCACCAACCCAATTCCTGCGATAGCGTCTGAAAGCCAAGCCGTCATGATCCGATCCCTCCCGTGCCTCTTTGTTCTGTTTACGTTCGATCTTGGTTCGTGTCAAGAACAAACGGGGTACGGCATAGATTTAGACGGACGGGGGATTGGGACTATCGACGAGCCGGCCTTCGTGGAGGAGCAGGGAGCGGTCCATCTTCCCCGCCAGCTCGGCATTGTGGGTCGCCACCAGGGCGGCCAAGCCTTCGGCGTGCACAAGTGTCACTAAAGCGTCGAAGACGCCTGACGCCGTCCTCGGATCGAGATTGCCGGTCGGTTCGTCGGCGAGAAGCAGGCTTGGATGATTGGCAAGCGCGCGCGCGATGGCGACGCGTTGCTGCTCGCCGCCCGAAAGCTGGGTGGGACGGTGAGTCAGGCGCTTTTCGAGCCCCAGCAGTTCCAGAATCCGCTTCGCCTCTTTCTCGGCGTCGCGCTTCGACCGGCCGGCAATGAGTTGCGGCATCATCACGTTTTCCACGGCGCTGAACTCCGGCAGGAGATGGTGCGCCTGGTAGACGAAGCCAATGCGGTCGCGCCTCAGCCGCGTGCGTTCGCTGTCGGGCAGCGCCGAGGCAGAGAGACCGTCGATCCAGATCTCGCCTTCGCTCGGCGATTCGAGAAGTCCGGCCATGTGCAGGAGCGACGATTTCCCGGCGCCGGACTGACCGATCAGCGCAACGAGTTCGCCGCGCTTCACCGAAAGGCTCACATCCCGGAAGACTTCGAGCGTCGATTCGCCCTGCACGTATCTGCGCGCGACGCCTTCGACGCGAAGCGCCGCTGCCTCACCCATAGCGAAGCGCCTCGACGGGATCGAGACGCGCGGCGCGCCATGACGGATAGAGGGTCGCGAGAAACGACAGCGAGAGCGACATGGCAACGACTGAAATCACGTCGCCCGGGTCCATTTCGGCCGGCATGCGGCTCAGGAAATAGATTTCCGGATTGAACAGCTCGGTGCCGGTGAGCGAGGAGAGAAACTGCCGGATCGATTCGATGTTGAGGCAAAAGATCACGCCGATCGCAAATCCCAACACTGTGCCGAACACGCCGATGGACGCGCCGGCGATCAGGAAGACGCGCATCACCGCGCCCCTGGCCGCGCCCATGGTACGCAGAATGGCGATGTCCCCGCTCTTGTCCTTCACCAGCATGATGAGGCCGGAAACGATATTGAGCGCGGCCACCAGAATGATCAGCGTCAGGATAAGGAACATGACGTTGCGTTCGACCTGCAATGCCGCGAACAGGCTCGAGTTCATGTCCTGCCAGGTGATGATGCGCGAGAACGGGCCGGCCGCGCGGGCGATCGGCGCCACCATCGCATTGACCTGTTCGGGATCGCGAACCATCACTTCGAGCCCGCTCACGTTTGAGCCCATGTTGAAATAGAGCTGCGCTTCGTCGAGTGGCATGAAGACATAGCTCTGATCGTATTCCGACATGCCGATCTGGAACGTGCCGGTGACCGTGTAGCCCTTCACGCGCGGCGTGACACCGAATGGCGTGACGTTTCCGCGCGGTGCGATCAGTGTGATCTGTGCGCCGGGCACCAACCGCATCCGGTCGGCAAGGCGCCTGCCCACGATCACGGAGTCACCCCCCTGGAAATGCGAGAGCGCCCCTTCCGACAGCGATTTCGACACGGTTGTGAGCGTACGCAAATCATCTCGCCGCATGCCGCGTACCAGCACGCCGGCATTGAGACCGTTGGCGGCGCCCATCACCTGTCCGTCGACGATCGGCGCCACGCGCACCACGCCCGGAACCGCGCGCGCCCGCGCCGCCACTGCGTCAAAATTCGCAAGCGTCCCGATCGGCGCCTGGATGGTCATGTGGCCGTTCAGCCCGAGGATTCGGGACAGCAATTCGTGGCGGAAGCCGTTCATCACCGCCATGACGATGATAAGCGTCGCGACACCGACCGCGATGCCGACAAGCGAAAAGCCGGAGATGACCGAAACGAAACTCTCCTGACGCCTTGCGCGAAGATAGCGCAGCGCGATCATCCATTCGAACGCCGCGAACGCACCCGTACCCCGCGCCATGTCAGGCAGTCACAGCAAAGTTGAGCCGGGCGGCGTGCACTTGGTTTTCCTCCCCCCACGCTGGGGGAGGAAAATTGAAGGCGTGCTGAACATAGACGGAAACATGAAGCGTTGTGTGTTCACGCGGTCCTCAAGAAGAGCGCAAAACTGATCTCAACTACTTGATCGTTCATTTTGCGCGCAGAAACGAGTTGCCACTGCGTCGACCGGCAATTCCTCGCGTGCGCCGGTCCTTCGCGTCTTTACTTCGACGACTCCCTTTTCCAACCCCCGCGGGCCGACGATGATTTGGGTCGGAATGCCGATGAGATCCATGGTCGCGAACTTCGCGCCGGGACGTTCCTGAGTGTCGTCATAGAGCACTTCGCGGCCGGCTGCCGTCAGCTTTGCGTAAAGATCGCTGCAAACGCTGTCTGTCGCGGCATCGCCCGCTTTGAGATTGATCAGTCCGAAATCGAATGGAGCAACGGGCTCCGGCCAGATGATACCGGCCTCGTCGTGATTCGCCTCGATGATGGCGCCCACGAGGCGCGAGACACCGATGCCATAGGAGCCGCTTTCTACGGGCCGCTCCTGTCCGTCCGGCCCGGCGACGAGCGCGCGCATCGGCAAGGAATATTTGGAGCCGAAAAAGAAGATATGCCCGACTTCGATTCCGCGCGCCGAAAGTCGTTTGCCGGCAGGTACGCTTGCCTCGAACTCCGCCTGGTCGTGCTTGTCTTCGGTCGCAGCATAGAGGCTGGTACGCGCGCGTACGACGGACTCGAGATCACCCGCGAAATCGACATCCATGCCCGGCACGGGCATGTCGACGAGATCGCTGTGACAGAAGACCTGGCTCTCGCCCGTATCGGCCAGGATGATAAACTCGTGGCTGAGATCGCCGCCGATCGGTCCCGCCTCCGCGCGCATGGGAATGGATTTGAGGCCCATCCGGGCGAACGTGCGAAGATAGGCGACGTACATCCTGTTGTAGGATTTGCGCGCGCCGTCCGCATCGAGATCGAAGGAGTAGGCGTCCTTCATCAGGAATTCGCGGCCGCGCATGACGCCGAAGCGCGGACGTATCTCGTCGCGGAACTTCCACTGGATGTGGTAGAGAATAAGCGGCAGGCTTTTGTACGAGCGAACGGCGGAACGAAAAATCTCCGTCACCATGTCTTCGTTCGTAGGGCCATACACCAGCTCTCGGCCGTGACGGTCCTTGATGCGCAGCATCTCCTTTCCGTAGGCGTCGTAGCGGCCGGTCTCGCGCCACAATTCCGCCGGCTGCAGCGTCGGCATCAGGATTTCGATGGCGCCGGCGCGGTCCTGCTCTTCGCGAACGATTTGCTCGATCTTGCGCAGCACCCGCTGGCCGAGCGGCAGCCAGGCATAGATGC
>PKWC01000115.1 GCA_003131925.1 Alphaproteobacteria bacterium
TGCCCCCATCCAGAAGTGCTTTTAGCTCCTCTATCCCGCAATTTACGAACGCTAGTGCAACCTTCACGGTAACCCTCCTACAATGTTAATGTTGTGTCGCAAAGAAGTGATCAATTTTTGTGCCAATTGGCGGGATGGTAGGCGCAAAGCGCAAGCGTAGCCCCGCCTGCATAGGCCCCTCCTGATAAGATCACAACCCAATAAGATGGCAGACACTTTTGGTGAGAAGCTGCTCCGAGCACGACACGAAATTGGCGAGCGGTCGTGAGCGTATGCTCCAGCCATGCGCTCCGAACAATCTAGCAACGGGCTTGGGGCAGGGCTGAAAAAGGCTTTGCGCGATTCTTGCAAGCTTTCAAGCGCGCGGAAATGCGAGGACGATTGATGCTCGAAACGGCAATCATTGGCGGCGGATTGTGTGGTCTTAGCCTGACGAAAAACTTGCATCGGCGAGGCCGAGACTTTGCGCTGTTTGAGGCGCGCGACCGGCTTGGCGGACGCGTTTTCTCCGTCCCTTGCGCGCGGTCAGGCATGATGGTTGACCTTGGGCCAACCTGGTTCTGGCCGGATACGCAGCCCCTCGTTACCCAGCTCGTGGCGGATTTAGGGCTCGCTGATTTCCTTCAGCACGATCAAGGCGCGGTGCTTCACCTCCGCGATCCCGACAAAAAGCCCGAACAGCTGGAAAGCGAAAGCGTCCATAATGGAGCCCGGCGTCTGGCCGGAGGGATGGTCACGCTCGTCAATGGTCTAGCAAATGGGCTGCCCCCCGAAAGCATGCGGCTCGGTCATGTCTTGACGGGGCTGGAAGATCGTGGGGATCATATTTGGCTTAAATTCCGCTATGGGGATCATAAGGTCGAACNNCGGCTTCTTGAGGAGCATGTCCACTTCGAGCCGGAACTCGACGGTGCGATTCGCGAAGCCATGCGCGCGACAGAGACTTGGATGGCGGCACAGGCAAAAGTCATCATCAGTTATGACCGAGCGCTCTGGCGTGACAACGGTCAATCCAGCAATGCTTTCGTCACGCATGAACAGGCTGTCATCGGTCAAATTTTCGATGCTTGTGACAGCACATCCACCAAGGCGGCACTGGGTGGCTTTCTCGCGCTATCGCCAGAATTACGTCAATCCTTCCGTGAAGGGCTACCCTTGCTTATGGGCAATCAAGTGGGTCAGATCTTTGGTCCAGAACTCGAACATGGCGATCAGTTTTATCAAGACTGGGCAACCGAGCCCTATACATGCAGTGCCTTAGATCGAGGCGCACAGGTTGTTGAACATGTAGACTTCGCTAATCCTTTTCTACGCAGGGTATTGTGGGAAGGGAAGCTCTACCTCGGGGGCTCGGAAACAGCGGCCCATGGGGCGGGCTATCTTGAAGGCGNNATCGAGCAGGCAGCGTCACCGAAGCTGCAAACTGGCGCCATGGATAGAAGCACGACCTCCGTGAATGCCGCAAGTCTTGCTCAGTTTCGCAGTTGGGTGGCGGTTCAGAGCGGTACCGCCTTGGACAATTATCGTCATCGCCTCAACCACANNAAGGATCAGCTCACGCAAATGGCCATCCTCGAAACGGTCGAGGAGGTTTACAACAGGGCATTAGCCATTCTTGATGATCTCCCACTCGACACGAGCAATCTCGGCGTCGAGCGCGGCCGTTCGGCGATGACGCCCGAAGTGCAGGCTCCATTCCGGGATTTCATGCAGTCTTTGCTGGATGATGTCGTCGCGTTCAATCGAACAAGCTGTGCGCTGTCGAATTTTCCTGATGAGCATCACCCGTCGAAGGAATATATGCAGACGATCCTCAGGGATATCGCCGCCGCTTGGCAGGAATTTTCTTTAGCCGCCAATAGGGTGCTGTTGAGCAAGGCTGCGGGCAGTCACAGCCAAGGAACGAGCGTGGGCAAATTGTCTTGAATGAGGACAGTATGGAAACGAACGTCGCTTATGTCATTTGCAACATGAATGATATTCCAAGCCAGAAGGCGAGAGGCTTCCAACTGATGCGNNTGGGGGAAGCAGGTCTTTGGCTATCTGAACAAATGTCCGCACGATGGGGTCAATCTCGATTGGGAACGCAATCAGTTTTTTGATCCAAACGGTATCCGGCTAATGTGCGGCAAGCACGGCGCGTTGTTTGAACTCGGTACGGGACAGTGTTTGGAAGGTCCTTGCAAGGGCCGGAGTTTGACGCCCGTGGCCCTGACCATTATCGATGGGGAAGTCTGTGCCACGGGTGTAACACTCGTCGCGGACGAGGAGGAAGATCTTACGGACGAAGCAGAAGCGTGAGGAACGGCGGCGGCTCGCCGCCTCACTTCAAACCGGTCGGTTTGCATTCCNNTATCGAGCTTCTTGATATCGTTTTTGTCGATGCTCATCAATTCGAGCATCTCCTTCCAAACCGTCGATTCATCGCAGGGTAGAATATAAAAGGTAACGCCGTCGATGGTAGCGCGATATTTCGCCAAGAGATCGATGTTGTTGCAGTACATAAAATATGTGCCTTCCGGACTTAAAAGGTTGCCAAGGACTTTAGTGACCGGTTCCAGATATGCGAAGGAGTGCAGATAGCCGGCCAGAATGGGAATCGTCGCCTCCGCTTCCTGGGCAATCGTGAGAACCTGTTCGATCGAAAATTCTGGGGGACGCTTTTCGTCCGCGAGTTGAGCTTGAAACTTCAGTGCGATGTCACCGCGAAATCCGAACCGGCCAGGCTTTGTCGTCGGACTTTTGAGTACGGCATTGAGGAGGCGTCCCTCCTGATCCAGGCGGCCAAGGGGGGTCTTCTCGATCGTTGTCATCACTCTTTCCTCAATTTTCATCGAATGGGCTGCGCTAAAGGGGCGCGCCGCGCCTATGCAAGTGATCTGCCGGTTTGGCGTGACGCGTGCAAGCCGGCCGAAACCG
>PKWC01000014.1 GCA_003131925.1 Alphaproteobacteria bacterium
GTGAGGCGGCAATATTTCTAGGCGCGGGACGCGCGCTTTTGTTGCAGCTCGCCCATCCATGGGTCGCCACCGCGATCGCGGAGCATTCGAACGTTTTCGCCGATCCTATCGGGCGTTTCCATCGCACATTCAGGACCACGTTCACCATGGTCTTCGGCACGCTCGACCAAGCTGTAGAGGCGGCGCGGCGATTGCACTCGCGTCACGCCAAAATCACCGGCGTCATGCCGATTACGGCGGGGCCTTTTGCCGCGGGCTCGCGCTATTTTGCCAACGAGACTTCTGCGCTTCATTGGGTCCACGCCACGCTCGTCGAAACGGCGCTGATTGCGCGCGATCTTGTCCTTCCGGCGCTCTCGGCCGAAGAGCGGGAGCGCTATTATGCAGAAAGCCGAGTGTTTGCCGCGCTGTTTGGGATTCCGCAGCCCAACCTGCCACCGACCTGGGAGGAGTTCACCGGCTACAACGAGGCAATGTGGGCATCCGATAAATTGACCGTGATTCCTCACGCACGGGCCATTGCGGAGCAGGTCCTGAGAGGGAGCCAACTCGGCTTCCGGGCGCCCAAATGGTATCGAGCAGTCACGGCCGGGCTGCTGCATCCTCGCCTGCGAAGAGATTTCGGATTGCCCTACGACGAAGCCGAACAACGCCTCGCGACAAGAGCGCTCCACTGGATTCGGAGCATTTATCCGGCCCTACCGGGGTCGCTGCGGTATGTTGGCCCCTACCAAGAAGCAGTGGGGCGGCTTTCAGGAAAAGCGCGGCCGAGCCTTTTGATCCAGTGCTCAAACAGATTTTGGATCGGGCAGAGCGCGCTGGGCTGGTGACCAGTCTGTTTATCGGCGAACGGTCCCGACACCGATAGCCGAGAAGACCCGCATTNNAAAGCTCGGTTAGCCGAGAAAACCCGCATTCAATCAATTCGCTTTGCAATCCTAGCAAGAACTGGGAGCGGCAAAATTGGCTGGCGGTTTACGAAGCTAAAGCCCGCGCGCCCAGGCTGGCCTCAGGGGTGCGGCTTCAGGGGCGACGGTCGCCGCGCGCAGTTCATGCAGCAACCGCGGCTTATCCGCTCCCAGCGTTCCTCTAAGGACGAGCCAGTTTGAGGCGTGATCGCTGCGGAATACGGTCCGTTTCAGATCCAGGGCGGAAAGGAACAACTCCATCTCCTGCATGAGGCCGACCACGCTGAGCGGTTCCCAGCCGGGAAAATTTGTGCGCAGCCTCGCTTCTCCTTTTGGGAAACTCACGACGAGCGTGGCGAGATATTCGGGTTGCGCGGCGTTCATCAGAGCCGCCGAGTTCAGCGCGTGCTGTCGTGTGAGCGTCTGGCCACCGAGGCCATTGAGGATCATCACCGAGCGTTTAATTCCCGCTTCTTGCAGCTTTTCGAGCGCCTCCCGCGTTGTGGCGAAACTTTCGCCCTTGTTGACCCGCGCCAACACTTCGTCGTCGCCGGATTCGGCGCCGACATAGACAAGCGACAGGCCGAGATCCGCCAGCTCCCGCAGCTCCGCCGCCGATTTCTTGCGCACGTTGCGCGGCAGGCAATAGCTGGACACCCGTCGCACGCCAGGCAGGTCGCGGCGGATCGCATCGAGCACGGTCGCAAAGCGACGGACGGAAAGCGTCATCGCATCGCCGTCGGCCAGGAAAACGCGCTTGATGCTCTTCCCAAATTTCTCGCTGCAGCGGCGGATGCTTTCGAGGACTTCCTCTTCGCTACGCGGACGAAAACGCTTCTGCGGAGCAGTGTACATTTCGCAGAACGTGCATTGGTTCCAAGAACAGCCGTCCGTCACCGGCAGGATCAGTGAGTCCGCTTCGCTCGGCGGGNNGAAGACGGGTTCAACATAGCGGATCGGGACGATGGTCATGCGCGAACGACAAACTTTCCGGACCAGACGCAGGGACGAATTCGGAGTTTAACGCAACAGGCGCAGCAACAGAAAAGCTCTTCTGGCCGATCGGCGGTCGCGGTTGGCGAAATGAGTGTCAAATCGGTAGAGCTTTCCCTTGCGCCGAGGTTGTTGGCCGCGTTCATTGCTGCGTCGCTGTGTTCTCCGGCCCTGCACCTGGCCAATCCGTCTCGCTCGCGGGTGCTGGCTCCCAGCCGAACACACTCCGTCCTGCATATTCATGTGAACGCCGCATTTCTTCCGCTACGAATTCCGGCAGCGAAGGCCCGCCGACGCTGCGCTCGAGACGCCGAGCCTGCTCGTCGAGCCGGCGGAGGGCTTCGAGCCTGTCCTCATTTCCGAGTTTGGCCTTCCTGACCGCGCTCTTCAAAACTTCGATCGTCTCGTCGTACACGTCGATTGGAACCGGATAGGGACGCCGGTCCTTGCCGCCATGAGCGAGAGAGAAGCGCGCCGGATCGGCGAAGCGGCAGGGGGCGCCGTGCACGACCTCCGCCACCATGGCCAAGGACCGAACCGTGCGGGCGCCGACGCCCGGCACGAGCAGCAGATCCCCGAAGTCTTTCGGCCCGCAATCCGCCGCGGCTGCGAGCGCGCCATGCAGTCTGCGGAGCATCACGTCCTTTGGCCGGACGTCGTGATGCGCGGGCATAACGAGGTGGGGGAGGAAAGGCTGTGAGGGCAAGCGCTGCGTTTTCCCCTCGACCTCAGCCATCTCGCGAACGATGCCGTCCGGCCCAAGATCACGCAGAAGATCGAGCTGGCGCCCTCGCGAAGCTTCGGCTCTGCGGTCAGTAAGATTGATGATCTCCCCTTGGTTTTCGCCGTCGATCGCTGCATGCGGGGCCTCGACGAAGTTCTTCAGCCCTTCCGAGAGCCAATGATAGCGGCGGGCGAGCCGGGTATCGCCGTTCATGCCCTGCTGAATGACGACCCACTTGCCGTCGTCCGTCACGATGAAGCCATGGAGATAGAGATCGAAACCGTCCTGCACGGCGGCGCTGTCCACCTTGGCGACCAGCCGGCTGGCGCGCGCGAGCGCCTCTCCGTTAAAGCCGACGCGCTCGCCGATGGTCGTTAATTCCAGCGGCGTTTGGCGGGAATGCCGGCCGCGGCCGCCGCAAACGTGGATGCCGAGTTCGCCCGAGAGCGGCGCGAGTCCGCGTTTGAGCGCGCCGATCACGCTCGTGGTTACGCCCGAGGAATGCCAATCCATCCCCATGACGGCGCCGAAGGATTGAAACCAGAAAGGATGGGAGAGACGGCGCAAGAATTCGTCGCGCCCGTAATGGTGCGCGATCGCCTCCGCGATCACCGCGCCCAGCCGTGCCATGCGCTGGCCGAGCCATGCCGGAACGCGCCCGTTGTGAAGAGGCAGATCAGCGCTGCCTGACCGTCGAACCACGAGGCCTCCAGAAAGCGGATTCGGAGCCAAAATGCGCCGGTGTCGGCCTGCGCGCAAGGCCATGAACCATGAAAAATCGACAAACGGAATTGCTCGCCGAAA
>PKWC01000079.1:0-183 GCA_003131925.1 Alphaproteobacteria bacterium
GTCCCGGCCACCCATGAACACCATTCCCCGCCATTATCTTCGCGAAAAATTCATTGCCGTCCACATTGGCACGCCAACGTGCCCGACAAACTCGTTCGAAGCATAGAATAGCAACGGGACAATCCCGTAAGAGCCACGTGTTCATTGCGCTCGCGTCCCGACGCGGTTTTCATGGGTGGCCGG
>PKWC01000079.1:250-6911 GCA_003131925.1 Alphaproteobacteria bacterium
TCCAGCCGCGTCAGTATTTCGTAGGCGGCCGTCACGCGAGCGTCGATCGGATAGCTCTTGTTAGCCAACAGGACGATGCCGGTCTTTTTTTCGGGAACGAAAGCCACGTATGCCGCGAAGCCGTTTGTCGTTCCCGTCTTGTTGATCAGGATGTCATCCCGCGGCCGCAATGGGGGATCGAGTTTGGTCACCGGATTGGCTTCGAGAATGACCTTGGCTGAGTTTCCTGCCAGCAGTCCCGCCAGCCCGACCGGGTAATGGTATTGCTCCCAGACCAGATCCTGCGTCATCGCGCCGACCCGGTAGTATCCCGTGTGCGTGTCGGATATTGCGCGCTTTAAAGTCTCGTCGAGATCGAGCATGCCCATGTTGGCCTCGACGAAGCGAAGCAGGTCGCCGGCGGTCGTCCTGATGCCGTACGCTTCTGATGCAAGGACCCCTGGCGTCATCCTGACCGGTGTGTCGTTCGTCGTGTAGCCTTGCGCGTAGTTTTCCATCTGCGCATTTGGAATATCGAGAAAGGTGTGTTGCATGCCCAGTTTCGGGAGCAACTTCTTCTCCATCAGCGCGACGAAGTCCTCATTCATACTCCGCGCGGCGATCATGCCAAGCATCCCGATACCCGGATTGGAGTAGATTCGGTAAGTTCCGGGAGCGTAAGCCGGTTTCCAGTTCCGAAAATACGCCATGAGCTGGTTGTTGTTCGCGATGCCGTCTGGAACCTGCAAGGGAAGGCCTCCCGACGTGTGCGTACCAAGATTCAGCAGGCTCACCTTGTCGAAGCTGCTGCCGCGCAGGGATGGGAGGTACTTGGTGGCGAAATCAGACAGCGATAGTTTGCCGCCGACTTGCGCATAGGAAGCCAGCGTCGCAGTGAATGTCTTGCTGATCGAGCCGATCTCGAAAAGCGTATTGCTCGAGACGGGCCTCCGGGTCGCCTTCGATGCCACACCATAGTCGAAGATGTAGTTCTGTCCCTTCATGACGATCCCCACTGCCATCCCGGGGACGCCATAACGCGCCATGACAGGGCGGACCGCTTGCGCGACAACCCTCTCGACGACGGCCCTCCTGTCGTCGGCAGCATGGCTGTTCGTCGGCAGCAGGACAGAGGCGCACAGGACCGCGATCGCGGCACTCTGAATCTTCGGTCGGATCATCCGGTAATTCCCCTTGTTCGTCCCTCTGCTGGCCCGAAGTTAAGGCTACACTTGGTTTCAAGCCCAACGGGGCGATATCGCATGCCCGGAGGGAGAAAAGGTCTGGTCAACGCCCGATGCCGATGATAGGTTACATGTAACCAACTCCGGAAGAATGCCATGGCCTCGGTACCCCGACC
Organism: Alphaproteobacteria bacterium; assembly: GCA_003131925.1. Classification (GTDB taxonomy): domain Bacteria; phylum Pseudomonadota; class Alphaproteobacteria; order Micropepsales; family Micropepsaceae; genus Rhizomicrobium. Next base: position 1,590 of record PKWC01000079.1, read on the forward strand.
CAAGTCCTCGCGCGTGAAGGTGCGTGCGCATCGTAAGCGGCTGCGTGAGCAGGGCTTACGCCCTATCCAGGTTTGGGTACCGGACGTCCGTGCGCCCTCTTTCCGCTCTGAGGCGCATCGCCAGTCACTGGCCGTCGCAACAAGCGCTCAGGCGCGCGAGGATCAGGCGTTCATCGACGCGGCGTCGGATTGGGGCGATGAATGAGACGAGGCGACATCTGGACCGTCGCCGGCGGCAAGAACTACGCCGGCAAGCCGCGCCCCGTCGTCATTGTTCAAGATGATAGCTTCGACGCGACCAACTCCATCACGGTCTGCGCCTGCACCACGGACGAGACCGAAGCGCCGCTGTTCCGCCTGTCGGTGGAGCCGAATGAGCGCAACGGCCTCCGCGCGGCATGCCGTTTGATGGTCGACAAGATCACCACTGTCCCGAAAACCAAAGTCGGCGCGCGGATCGGCAGGTTGGACGACGAGGATATCCTGCGGCTCAATCAGGCCGTGCTCGTGTTCCTCGGGCTGGCAGTCTCGCCGAGGGCCAAACCGGAGGCGTGAGGCCCGCTACGCCCGGCAGTTGAAGCTCTGTTATGAAGTGGCGGGCCACGACCGATGAAGATGGGCACTATGTCTACGCTATACCCCTCTGACAATCACGCTTGCGCATGCGCTTGCAGCCTCGGAGACCGTGCGCGGCTAGCCGTCCCACGTGTTCGGGCGCTTCTCTACCCGATCGACAATTTGAATTCTTTCGCTTCTATGCCAGACGTGGCCTTGAGCGCGTATCGCAGCGCATCATCCTTCTTCCCAACGATGATGATACCGCGAACGTTGTTTTCTGGATATTTCCCGCACCCAGCCCATGTACCTGAGTATCTGACCGACCACTTGATCCGTCCCTTGCGTCTTCTTCAGCTCCACCACGACGTAATTGCCGTGGACGTCCCGGCAAAAGAGATCTAGGCGGCCAGCCGGCGTGCTCAACTGCCTCGACACAAGACTGAGCCCGGGTTCAATTTCATCGAGCTGCTGCACAACCAAGTCTTCAAGATTCTTTTCGGCGATTGAAATTCGCGACGGTTGCGCCGGAGCCGATTCCGACGGCTGATTTGGCGGGATCACGCGCACGTAGCTTTGCGGCGGATGCGCAATCAATCCTCCGCCAGACTTCTCAAATTGATATGTGTCGAATGAAAAGGGAACGATCTCGGTCATGACGAGGCAGTTCTTCCAGTTCCGCTCATTGGGATCGCTTTTCCACCTTTCCCGCCACGGCTCAGGCTTCAACGATGGATTTTCGTAGTGCTTGGCTGAAAACGGGACGATATCGTCCACCAATGCCCTGTACTCTACCTGTCCCCCGCTAATGTGAATGAACCCGAAGATCGGGAACAAGAACTGATCTTTGGCAATCGGAAAACCAACCGACCAGTACAGCTCTTTGTGGTCTTCGAGATGTCTTCTGGCATCGTCGACATCGACCATGCTCGGTTTCGCACTGAACAGGATAGCGTCGGTCATGTCGTCCCCTTGTCCCCTCGAATGCGCAATGTCGGCTCGCGCGCTGCGGCTGACAAGTCGGACTTCGGCGGACATCTCGCGTCTGTTTAGCGCGCCAGCCGACGGGAATCCAATGCTGAACCGACGCGCCGGTCGCGTGTCTTGTGCGTTGGCGTCGTCTATTCCGCTGCAAATTTTGTTCGCCAATCGCGCTCGAAAGTGTGCGCGACATGCACACTGGCGACGTGGTTTTGTGCGGCGTTTTGCACGCCGGCGGCATGGAGCTCGGCTGACAGGCGAAGGCAGGTCGAACGCGGGCGTGCGTGGTTCGGAATTACGTCGACGCCTTAGCGCGGTTTCCATCTGCCGGAGCACGTCAACGAACGCTTCGACGACGGCAAATTCTGAAACCACGACGTCATCAACTTGGGCAAAGTGCTGGCGCCGAGAAAGAATGAGCCTGAAGGTGTCGGCATCTGGCGCACTCTCAATGATAGCGAGTGCGAATGCATAGTGTAAATCCTGCGCCCCCGGATTGTACTCCAGTGCCTTGTGCAAAACCTTCTCCGCCTCATCGAAGGCCCCCTTCGCCCGCTTGATACGCGATAATTTCCGAGCGCTGAGCGTGCTTCGAGGATTGCTAGCGAATGCTTTTTCAAACGCTCGCTCAGAGCGTGACGACTGAGCCAGCGCTTTCGATAATTCGCCTTCTTCCGCCAATAGCATGGCTTCATTCGGGAACTGTTGTAACGCGATCTTCAGTGTGTTTTCAGCATACGAAATGCAATCGCCAAGGTGAAGGTCCTCCGCCTCGCTGTTCCCTTCCTCCGCCAACGCCAGAGCGTCTTTAATATCATCAATCGCTGCTTTGAGCAGAGTGTGATGCGGATACGGACTATTTCCTCTCAGCGTCAATCTAGAGGCCTGATCAACGGCCTTACGTCGCCACGCTTGTCGTTCGATGTGATCGGTTGCCATCCTTGAGCGCCGAAGATCAAGTTCCGCTAGCGAATGCTGGATCGACCGATTGAAGGGCTCTAACTCAAGCGCCTTATAATATAAGCTAATTCCGCACCTACAGCGCGGCGCACCGCGCGCCGAATTGGTCGGCGATAAGGTTTTGGGGCGCTTTACGCCAGTCCAATCCCATTGTCGCCGCATTCGCTTGCACGTGATCCCTCAGCGCGACTTCCAAGCTGTGCGGCCATGCGGCCCCCGTCCGGGAAAAGTGCTTTCGGCAAGTCGCTAATGGCGCGCGGCCATCCGTGCGGTCGGGAGGTCGATTTGATTTGCTTGGGAGATAGCCGTCTGTCACGTTTCTTCGGATTAGTGACAGATTTATGCACTAACAAGCGGAAATAACTAGGATATTGATCTATGGTAACGAGACTGGCAGTTGCATACTTCCGAACCTCCTCCGCCGCAAACGTGGGGGCCGACAAGGATAGCGAGAAGCGGCAGCGATCCGCGGTTCAAAGCTACGCCAAATCCGCGCGCATCCAGATAGTAGGGGAGTACTATGACGCTGCCGTCTCGGGCGCTGACCCGGTCGATACGCGGCCTAACTTCATCCTTATGCTGGAGCGTTGCAAAGAAGAGCGCATATCGATCGTCCTAGTGGAGAATGCATCTCGGTTCGCGCGCGACCTAGTTGTCCAGCTAACCGGTCATGCCATGCTTCAACGTCAGGGCATCGAATTAATCCCGGTGGATGCTCCCACGTCCTTTACGGACCCGACACCAACGGCCGAAATGGTCCGCCAGATGTTGGGCGCAGTGTCACAATTTGAAAAAACCAGTCTCGTACGGAAACTTCGGCATGCTCGCGACCGTATCCGCACGAAAAATGGACGCTGCGAGGGCCGCAAGCCGGTTCCCCCAAACGTTGTTGCTGAAGCACGCCGGATCGCGCGTGTCTCTCCAAAGACCCACAAGCGTCGATCCCTGCGCGAAATCGCTACGGAACTAGCGGCGCTGGGTTTCTGCGCTCCGTCAGGACGGGTGTATCACCCATACAGCGTCAAGAGGATGCTTGGTTGATTCAACCAAAATTCCGCTTGAGGCGCATACTGATCGGGGGCCGCTTGGCGGCGCGTTCCGTAATCCACTGCTAACGTCAGCAAAGCTTGGCAATGCGAGCCTACCAAAAGCGCGCTTGCTCACTTGCTGGGCATTGGCGGCGGAACTCTCTTAACTGGTAGATCGACGCACGCAATAAACTGGACAGTTGCAAGCCCGCTCGGTACCGTGATCACTGGTTTTCCGTTCACCGCCGCCGGGCCGGCGATGTTACGGATTTCCAAAGCTTTCGCTGCTGCCTTCGGCGTATTCTCGGTTGGTGACATGCCCGTCGATATCAACTGGCATGTCGCAAGCGACAAATAACAAACCTTTGTGACCATAATAATCATTGATTTCCGTCTGCTCGCTTCGGGACGTCGCAACCGAACTTGCGCTGCTTGGCTATCGGGCACCATCGGGCCGAACTTACCACCCGAACAGCGTCAAACGCATGCTGTTTACGCCGCGATAGTTCTGTTCACGCTGCTAACGTTAGCAGCACGTCATTCTCGACCAAGCAAATAAACCGTTACTGTGGTGTTGATTGCCATTCGGGGGGCGCTTTTTTCCATTCCACATAGCATGTCACAAATTGGGTATTGCCCCCGGTACTGTTGGCGGTCTGTGCGCTGATATTGCCGAATTCAATGCACTGCTCAAGTATCTCATAGGTGCTCGACGGTCTCAACGCACTAACACGATCTGGCGTGTCGAATTGAGTAGACCATAACATGCACCCCGCAGTACAGATTTTGAATACTTGAATAATCATGATCTTTCCCCCTGTTTGAGCACTTTACAGCAGAAATCCGCCAACCGGGCCAGACATTTCGTCATTCGACAGGCGCCAACGATCACGGCTCCATGAAAATAGCAGCACTATTGTCCGTGGTTTCTCAATCCACACGCTGCTGTTTTTGCGCATATGAAAGCGCAAACTCTCGTGGCAAGAAATCTCAGGCGGCTGAGAGTGAGGTGCAGCCTCTCTCAAGAAGCTTTAGCTGTGGATGCGAGCGTGGATCGCACTTATGTCAGCCGGTTGGAACGCGCACTCGAAAATCCCACAGTAAGCGTGTTGGAGCGCCTATCTGAAGCTCTGAATGCAGATGTTCGGGATTTCTTCGACCGCACGGCTGCAATGCGCGGGCCTGTGAAGCCGCTACCCAGCGGCAGACGAAAGAGGAGCTAGCTACGAACTGGCTCACAATTCTGATTTCAGCCGCTAACGGTGCCATGCTAACGGTGCCATACGGTGTAATTCTGGCGACTATCTCTTTCTTCTATAGTCAGTATAGAAACAGTAGACACTCGTTATATACGGTGATCGTTCTCCAAACACCACAATTGTCAATGTTATCAATGATTTACCTACGCTCGCGGGCCAATATAGAACAAGTGGCGCCTGACATGGCACCCCGCAGACAGCCCCATTCGAATTTTTCCGGCCCCACACTCATCGGCCCCTTCGCTGAGTGATGCAAAAATCTGCGGCAAATTTCCCAAAATAGTCTGGTCTTGAGCCATCGAAATACCCGAGCGCAACGGACAAGCGTTGAGCGCGCCATGCCGCACAAAGCCCTGATAACGTTAGCAAAGAAACTCGGTCGTCATTTTTGCTTGATTGCAAAATCCATTGCTTAAGGAAAAACATCGAATAATCTGGATGCACAATGACCCGCCGCGCATCCAAGTTTCGTCAGTCCGAATTAAGTCGCGCCATCAAAGCGGTGCAGGGCGCTGGTTTGAGGTGGACCCGTCTGTTAG
>PKWC01000136.1 GCA_003131925.1 Alphaproteobacteria bacterium
GGAACATGATGATGTCGATGTCGGGGAGTTGGTTTTTCGTCGTCGCGTCGGAAGCGATCAGCGTCGGTCATACCACCATCACGCTGCCGGGAATCGGTTCCTACATCGCGCTCGCCATCGTCCATAAGAAGCTCGGCGCGATCCTGTGGGCGATTCTGGCCATGCTGATCGTGATTCTTATCTACGATCAGCTGCTTTTCCGGCCGCTCGTCACCTGGGCGGACCGCTTCCGCTTCGAGCAGGAGCAGAATGAAGAGCCGCCGCAATCCTGGATGCTGACGATGTTCCGCCGCTCACGGCTGATCGACGCCGTCGCTTCGCCGTTCAAGGCTGCTTTGCGCTGGTCCTATCGCCTTTCTCCACCACCCGCGGTTCGGATACCGGTGCCGCGAAGTCCCCTCTGGACCCGGGCAACTGACGTCCTCTGGTACGGAATTCTTTTCGTCCTGATTTCCTATTGCGTTGTGCGGGTCGTCCGCTTTGTCTCCCAGAGCGTCTCATGGCCGGATGTCTTTGATGCGGGAGCCCTTGGACTTGCCACGATGCTCCGTGTGCTCATTCTTATTGCGGTCGCGAGCGTGGTTTGGACGCCCATCGGCGTCTATGTGGGGCTGCGTCCCAAAGTCGCGAGAATCGTCCAGCCGGTCGCCCAGTTTCTGGCTGCATTTCCCGCCAACCTTTTGTTTCCGGTCGCGGTCTCGGCCATCGTCACGTGGCACCTTAATCCTGACATCTGGCTGTCGCCGCTCATGGTGCTGGGGACGCAATGGTACATCCTCTTCAATGTTATCGCGGGAGCTTCTGGCCTTCCCTCGGAATTGCGCGACGCCAGCGCCAACCTTCAGGTGCGTGGCTGGTTGTGGTGGCGCAAGGTGGGCTTGCCCGGAGTCTTTCCCTTCTATGTCACGGGCGCAATCACGGCGTCGGGTGGTTCGTGGAACGCGGCCATTGTCGCGGAATGGGTGACGTGGGGAGACCACACGTTGCGCGCCCATGGGCTTGGCGCCTACATTCAGGATGCGACGAATGCCGGCGATTTTCATCGCATCGTCCTCGGCATCGCCGTGATGAGTGCCTTCGTGACACTCGTCAATCGCATATTATGGCGGCCGCTTTACTGGTACGCCGAGCGGAAGTTCCGATTGACGTGAGTGGGGAGTAGTGAGTGGGGAGTAGTGAGTGGGGAGTAGTGAGCAGTGAGTAGTGAAAGGGATCGCGATTGGGCGAGCGTGCCGTAACACGTTTGCTTGACCGTTCCCTACTCCCTACTCCCTATTCCCTACTCCCCACCGACAGGTGACTCAATGGAATCGACCTCTCCCGCCCTTCTCGACGTTCACGGCGTGTGCCGCGCCTTCCCGAAGGCGGGTGGAGGCGAACTCGTCGTTCTCGAAGGTGTCGATCTCACGCTCAATCAGGGTGAGATTGTGGGACTCCTCGGGCGATCCGGGTCCGGCAAGTCGACGCTTCTGCGGTTGATCTCCGGACTCGCGCGGCCCAATGGCGGCGGCGTCACCTATCTCGGCCAGCCGGTCGATGGCCCGGCGCGCGGCATCGCGATGGTGTTCCAGAGCTTCGCGCTTTTTCCCTGGCTGACCGTGCTCGAGAATGTGGAATTGGGACTGGAAGCGCTCCGGCTTCCCCCTGACGAGATCCGCACGCGCGCGCTCGCCGCCATCGATCTCATCGGCCTCGACGGCTACGAATCCGCCTATCCGCGCGAGCTGTCGGGCGGCATGCGGCAGCGCGTCGGGTTCGCGCGCGCGCTCGTCGTGCATCCCAACGTGCTTTTGATGGACGAGCCCTTCTCGGCGCTCGACGTGCTCACCGCCGAAAATCTGCGCACCGATTTTCTCGAATTGTGGTCGGAAGGTCAGCTGCCGATCAAAGGCATCATTCTGGTGACACACAATATCGAGGAGGCTGTCTTGATGTGCGACCGTGTGCTCCTCTTCTCGACCAACCCCGGCCGCGTCGTCACCGAGATCAAAGTGCCGCTGCGTCAGCCGCGCGACCGGCAGGATCCGAATTTCGCAGCTCTTGTGGACCGCATCTATGTGGAGATGACGGCCAGGCGCACCGACCGGCTGGCGCCGAAGCTCGACCGCATTCCAGGCACCGGCTTCGCGATGATCCTTCCGGAAGTTCCGGTAGGTCTTATCTCGGGACTCGTCGAAGCGGTGTCGGCAGCGCCCTACAACGGGAGAGCCGACCTTCCGGAAATTGCTTCCGATCTCCAGATGGAAATCGACGAGCTGTTTCCCGTTGTCGAGACATTGCAGCTCCTGCGCATGGCCGAAGTCGAAGGCGGTGACATCAAACTGACAGAGACCGGAAAGCGTTTCGCCAACGAGGAGACCGACGAACGTAAACGCATCTTCGCGCGGCTCCTCATCCGCTACGTGCCGTTTGCGTCCCATATCCGCAAGGTGCTGGACGAACGCCACAGCCACACCGCGCCGAAATCCCGCTTCGTCGACGAGCTCGAGGACCACATGACGCCCGACATGGCCGAGCAGACATTGCGCGCCGTGGTCAGCTGGGCGCGCTTCGGCGAACTCTTCGCCTACGACGACGACACCGCCATGTTCAGCATGGAGAATCCGGCGTAGAAGGGATTGGGCGGCGGAGACTTCAGCCGAGGTTTCACCCGACCCCTCTCTTGCGGGGACGGCAGATACCATCCCCAAGCGTGTCATTCCCGCGAAAGCGGGAACCCAGAAGCAGTGCGCCTACCCATCACTCCAGATCTTTAGAGACTTGGCAGCACCGTTTTTCACTTCGCGCGACTGTTCAGAAATTGATCCAACAAGCAGAGCGGATCCGCCATCACGGTGGCCACGGCCTTCTGCGCCCCCGGACCACTACCTTCGATGATCTGCTGCAAGCTGACGCACGGAATCCTGGGAGGCGCGCGCCGTGCCGCCAGAGCCGCTGCCCAGCGGGCGCTCTGCAACGCTCTCGTCTTCTTGGGCATGCCGATTTCGGCGGTGCCCGAACGCGGCGCGCTCAAATGACGGCACTGCGTGCGCTCCTCGGGCGGCACATTTCCCGGATTCCCGAGATCGCAGTTGAACAGGGACTCTCCCAGACCCGAGATCCCGGACTGTGAAGACGTGGGCGGCCCAACCGGCGGTGCGGGAAAAATTGGCGCGATGCTGGGCACAATAGACGGACTTTTCGGGACTTCGAAAGCCGGTTCGATCGGCGCAGGCGGCGCCCTGGCCGGCAGCGAGCGCAAAAGAGAAAGGGTGATCTCACGGATCGGCGGCGCGGTGCCAGTTGTGATCTTCAGATTGAACAACACAAGCAAAGCGCTGTGAACCAGTAGCAACAAGACGACAGCTGCCGTTCTCTCGAACAGCTTGTGCGGGCGTTCTCGCCTTGCGATGTGCACACCCGCAAATGCGATCCGCTGATCTGACGTTTCTTCATCCTCCAGGTGCGCAGCGTAGAGGCGAAAACCAGACACAGAGCGGAGCGGCACGTCGGTCGAAGCCAGACAGCACCCATCCTATCAAGACCGCGCCGAATCGGCGACAGCTTGCAGCGGCGCAGAATTTTGCCGCCGCACTCCTCGCGGAATGTGGTTGGGCAGATCCATAACATCACATGTGCGAAAATACTTGTGCAAAGATTTCGTCTGCGTCTTCCCCCTCGATCCATGTCCAGTCCGCCATGCGGTGGCGGAACCAGGTGAGCTGGCGTTTTGCGTAGCGGCGCGTTGCCGTTTTCGCTGCGGTCTTTGCAGTCGCGAGGTCCATCACACCATCGAGCACGCTCCAAAGTTCGCGCAGTCCCAGTATTTTGGCTGCGGGAAGTGCGGGATCCAGACCGCGGAGCCCCGCAGCTTCCTCAAGCGCGCCCGCCGCGATCATGGCTTCAAAACGTGCATTGATGCGCCAATGCAGTTCGCTTCGCGCGGGCGACAGCACGAATCGGGCAAGCTTCATTCCGGCCAGCGGCGCATCGCCGGCTTTGCGTTGCCATTCCAGGATCGGGCGCCCGCTCGCTTTCAGAACTTCGGCGGCGCGCAAGACACGTTGCGCGTCGCCCGGGTGCAGAGTTGCGGCTGTCTCCGGGTCGCGCGCCTCAAATTCCGCAAAGAACGCGCCGGCGCCGAGCCGCGCCCGGCGCTCACGAACCTCGTTGCGAACCCATTCGGGCACCGCCGGGATCTGCGCCAGACCTTCCGTCAACGCGCTGAAATATAATCCTGTACCGCCGACGAAGATCGGCACGTGGCTCTGACTGCGCGCCTCTGCGAGCGCGGCCCGTGCATCGCTCTGGAATCGCGCCGCGGAATACACCTCATGCACGCTCACATGGCCGAAGAGATCGTGCGGTGCGCGCGAAAGCTCCGCATCGCCGGGGCGCGCGGTGAGAATCCGTGCTTCGCGGTAGACCTGCATCGAATCGGTATTGATAAGCGTTCCGTCGATTTTCCCGGCGAGCGCCAGAGCCAACCCTGATTTGCCGCTCGCGGTCGGACCTGCAATGAGTACCGCATCCACGGTCATCGATACGGGAACGCTACCCCGCGTCGCCGAGACTCACGCCGACGTAATTTGCCTGGCCGTCGCGACTCACGAGCAGAAGCACAGCCTTGCGGCCTGCCTTGGCGCCGGCATCCACGCGCTTGGTCACGTCGTCGGGCGTTCGGACGGCCTCGTTCTGCACTTCGAGGATCACGTCTCCCGGCTGCAGATTCTTTTCCGCGGCGGGGCTGTCAGGATCGACATCGGTGATCACGACGCCCTGCACGTCGCTTCCCAGCCTGTATTTCTCGCGCATTGCGCTGTCGAGGGGCGCCATCGCAAGGCCAAGACGGGAGAGCCTTGATACAATCTTGGGCACGGAAAGGCTGGATATCTTCGGCGGAATTGTTGCGGCAGCGGTTTCGTCGAGCTTCGCCACGGTGACGCGCAGGTCCTCCTTGCGGTCCTTGCGCCTGACTTCGACATCCACGGTCTTTCCAACCGGCGTATCGGCAACCATGCGCGGCAAGACGCGGGAATCGGAGACCGGCCTTCCGTCGAAGCGCGTGATGAGATCCCCGTTCTGGACTCCGCCATTCGCCGCAGGCCCGCCCGCCGTAACGTCGGCCACCAGCGCGCCGGTCTGGGACGGAAGGCCGAGGCTGTCGGCGATGTCGCTTGTGACCTGCTGGATACGCACCCCGATCCAGCCTCTGCGCGCCTGTCCATACGCGCGCAATTGCGCGATCGTTTCGCGAGCCATGTTGGACGGAATTGCGAAGCCCACGCCGACGGAGCCGCCGCTCGGCGAAAAGATCGCCGATGTGACGCCGACGACGTTGCCGTCCATGTCGAAAAGCGGGCCGCCCGAATTTCCGCGATTTATCGGCGCGTCGGTCTGAATGAAATCATCATAGGGGCCGGCGGCGATGTTGCGGTTGCGCGCGGACACGATGCCGGCGGTGACTGAGCTTCCCAGGCCGAAAGGATTGCCGATGGCGATCACCCAATCGCCCACCCGCGCGCGATCGGAATCCCCAAACCGCGCAGCGGGCAGAGGTGACTTGGGATTAACACGGACGAGCGCCAGATCGGTTTTCTCGTCCCGGCCGGCAACCGTCGCCGGCAGCACGGTGCCGTCATTGAAGGTTACGGCGATCTGGTCGGCTCCGTCGATGACGTGATTGTTGGTCACGATCAGCCCGGAGGCATCGATGACAAAGCCCGAACCCAGCGCGGTCACGTGGTGCGGCAGGTTCCTGTTCTTCCGCTGAAAATCCTTGAACAGATCCTGCAGCGGCGAGCCGGGCGGCAGATCGGGAAGCGCAGCCTGCGCCGCGTCGGCCTTCAGCGTCTGCGTGGTCGAAATGTTCACCACGGTCGGCAAGAGCCGACTGGCGAGATCCGCGAAGGAATCCGGAACGCCCCGGGCAAAGGCCGGAGTCCCCAGAAGGTACAAGAGGAGAAAGGGGGTCGCCAACAATGCCGACCGAACTGGTTTCGCGTGGTCCCCTGCCATTGTCGTCAATCCCATTTCGATCAGTCCCGAGCGAGAAACCGCCGGCGCTGCGCCATCGCCCGCTCGCCGATGCAAATTTCGGGCGCGGAGCTTCCCTCAACGACATCGCCCTTGCAAATCATACCAATTTGGTTTATCAAAGAACCACACAGGTCCAAGCGTAGGGGCATGCCGGGATGAGAGCCATCGGTCACTCCGCTGACGCGGAACTCCACGTGGATGCAGCGATCGCGCTGCTTCGCCAAACGCTACCCCAATTCGGATTCAGGATCGTGATGCCACCGCCGCTGCCCCATGCCGTGCAGCCCGAGGCCTGTGCGTCGATTTGGCTTCGCGGTGAAGCGCAAGCGCTGTCCTGGCACGCAGCAACTCCTGCGCTTGCCCTATTGCGCGCAATCCGGAACGAATTTGAGCATCCGCGGGAGGCGCAATTGCTGCGACGCTGCACGCAATGCAGCGGCATCGGGTGGTACATCGCTGTCAACGGCGCAAAACAAATGTGCCGACATACCCGGCGCTCGGTTTAGAACATCGCTTCCGCAAACGGACACCGCTCCCGATCGGTTGATCGGGAGCGGTGCTGCCATGCGGCTCGCCCGCATAAAAGCGCGGGGCGGGGAGGGGGAAACGCCTGACGAGCCGGATGACTTAACCGGAAATCGAACGTCTCTTTGACTTACTTCGCGACCTTTATGAGGCCCACCAAACCATGAGTTTCCTTTTTTGGTCCGGCCGAGAAGGTGATATCGCCGGTCGGGACTGCATCGAGAGCCCAAAGTCCATCGATCGCGATCGGGCCCTTGCTCGTGCTCAGCGGGCCAATATAGGTGCCGGTGGCCGGATCGAATGCATTGACCCATCCATCGCCGAAATTGCCGACAAGCAAATCGCCCGCAAAAGAGCCGAAGTTCGACGGAGCGATCACCATTCCCCACGGTGCATTGAGAGGCCCCTGACCTGTCAGCTGCTGTAGCAGGTTCCCGCTTTCGTCGAACACGTCGACATAGCCGAGCCCCGGCCCATCGATCTCATCGTGTCCGCTCTTGTCCCGCTTCGCGAAAGTCACATAGACATCGCCGCCGATGATCGCGACGTTGAACGGTGCATAGCGCTTCGGCAGGGTTTTGTCGGTAAAGGCGCCGACTATGTTCCAGCTGCTGTTGAAAATCTGTACCTGGTTGTTGCGGAAATCGGCCGCGAACAACAGGCCCTTTGACGTATCGATCGCCAACCCCTTGTAAACCGAGGCTTGTGCTGTGCCGTCGTAGGCGACGATGGCATTGGAAGGGTCGACCGAGGGGTTCCAGCCCGAGATGATGCCTGCCTCGGAATCGAAAATGAACTCGGCAGCGCCGCTCTTGCCATTTTCTGAAACCTTGAATCCGCTGAAGTTGTAAACGTTCCCCGTCGGAGCTCCACTGGGAATGGTCACCACGAGGCCGACATTGATCCCCGTGCCCTGATTATAGACCGTGGAGAGGCCGGTCCCATTGTCGGAAACCCAAAGGGGTCCGCCAGGCGCCTGGGAAAGGCCCCAGGCATCGACCAGATTTGGATCCGTATTCTTCGCTTTTCCCGCCTGATCGGAGACCAGTTTGACGATTTTGAAAACCGGCGACGCCGGGATGCTCCTGGCCCAAGCCGGAGACGCCAGCAGAACGAGGCCAAAAGCGATACTAATTTCCTTTCGCATCTGAAACTCCGTGAGTTTGATCGTGGTGACCGGCGAAAAGAGTCAAGCCGCATAACGACCCTCTACGCCGCATATGGGTTAGACGGGCCGAACCCGCCGATTATTCCCCGTGGAGTGTCTGTTTCATGCCGGTGGCGCTCACGCGATCGTGGAATTCATTGCCGATGACGATGTTTACCTGTCGCGCCATGCCGAAAGATCCGACTTGCCGCCCGGTTGGACGCTGGCGAAAGGCGGTGGGCGGCGTTACGACAGCGGCCACAGCACGACCCGTCCACGCGCCGCATGTCAGCTAGACGAACCCGGTCCACCGCTTATTCCCTTGGCAATGATCCGAATCGGCGCGGCGTGCCAGATCTGGCCGCATCGGCCGCGGTCCCTTTCGGGTATGCCTAAGGCCGCCCAAGGCGTGTATAATCGCGACGAAACCATACATGGGCCGAACTGAGGCGAAGGGAAGCAGACGGGAATAAGGCCGCCCTGCCAACCGTCCCTAGGTCAGGCCAGACGCGCGTCCCGCGCATGCGCTGACGCGCCAGCAACCAGCAGGAGGAGCGAGCGCCATGAAAATTCACATTTGGGCATCTGCCGTTCTTCTCGCGGTCTCCTCGGGCACCGCGGCCCTGGCTTCCGAAAGCGTGGTCACCTATCACAATTCGCTCGATCGTCACGGCGCCTACAATGTTCCCGGCCTGACCCTGGCCGCGGCGGCAGGCATGCATCTGGACAAATCCTTCCAGGCCAGTTTGAGCGGGCATGTCTATGCCCAGGCGCTCTTCTGGAAGCCGGCCGGCGCTGGTGACGGCGAGGTGATTGCGGCGACCGAATCGAACATTGTCTATGCGCTCGACGCCAAGAGCGGCGCGGTGGTGTGGCAGAAGCAGCTCGCCAAATCCGTGCCGCTCAGCGACCTGCCGTGCGGCAATATCGATCCTGAAGGAATTACCGGCACGCCGGTGATCGATCCCGCCGCGGGCGTGCTCTATCTGGACGCACTGACGAAAACGGCGAAAGGCCCGCGCCAGAAGCTATATGCGCTCTCGCTTGCCGACGGATCAGTGGTGGCGAACTGGCCGCTCGACGTAGAGGCGGGACTGGCGGCTCTTGGCGTGAAATTCAGCTCCTCCACGCAGGGCGAACGCAGCGCGCTCCTTCTCTTCGGCGGAGCGCTCTACGTGAACTACGGCGGACGCTATGGGGACTGCGGCACCTATCACGGCACAGTCATCCAGGTGAACCCGTCGACGCCAGCCATCGTTGCAAGCTGGGCAACGCGGGCCAATGGCGGCGGCATCTGGGCGCAGGGCGGCACGGCGGGAGACGGCGATGCCCTCTATGTCACGACGGGCAACACATTCAACGCCACGAAATGGAGCGACGGCGAGGCCATCATCCGGTTGCGTCCGGGCCTCGCCCGTTTCACGAACAAGGACACGAAGAACTATTTCGCGCCCACGAACTGGATGACCCTCGACAACGAGGATGCCGATCTCGGCGGCACGGAAGCGTTGCCCCTCAACATAGCGGTGCCGCATTCCCCGCCGGCAAAGCGGGTCATCGCCCTCGGTAAGGACGGGAATGCTTATCTGGCCGACCGTGGCGATCTGGGCGGAATAGGCGGCGCCCTGGCTGTTACGCAGGTATCGAACCAGGCCATCCGAACAGCGCCAGCCGTCTACAGCACGAGTGCCGGCACGATGGTGGCATTCACCAATTCCGGCAGCACCAACTGTTCGAGCAACAACGAGACGATGCTCAATGTGGCGGCGAGCGGCGATTCCCTGATCACCGAGGCCTGGTGCACGGAATTCAATGGCGGTGGCGCACCAATCATCACAACTACCGACGGTACTTCGAACGCCATCGTCTGGGTGGTGGGAGCCGAAGGCGACAACTTGCTGCACGGTTTCAATGCGCAGAACGGGAAAGTGGTGTTCTCCGGAGGCGATGCCGTGATGAGCGGCCTGCATCATTTCCAGACCATTCTGGCAACGGACCGCCGCTTCTACGTGGCGGCTGACAAGACGGTCTACGCGTTCACCTTCTGACCGATGCGATCGAAGTTGCGGAATTCGACTCCGTTTTTGCAGGAGAGCATCATGAAATGGACGACCCCTCGCATCATCGAGATTTGTGTGGGCATGGAAATCAATTGCTACGCCTGCGCTGAACTCTAAAGCCGGCCGATTCAAGCAAATGGGTGCGCTGGGCGGGCCAATGCGGGACCGTTCAGCGTCCATTGAGCGATGCTCCCCGCATGCCAGGGCCGCCATCATCAATCTGTGCTGTTCCATGATTTTGCACCATTGCCGATTTCGAGCGGGCGCCGCGGCGGAAGCCCTAACCGCGCAAAACCAGAGATAACAAGACGCGTGACCGCAGGGACTTATTCCCTTATCGCGCCTTGAATCCGAAAAAATGTTTGCACACGTGGCGCGGAATAACGGCGCGCGAGCCTGCGTCTCACTTACAGAACCGCGAAGGGAATCGAAGCAATGTTCCGGTCGAAGCTTTTTTTGGGCGCGTTGCTGGCCTGTGTGTGGATGCAGGCGGCGGCGGCAGCCGAATTCGATGTCAGAATGCTCAATCACGGTGCGACCGGCGACATGCAGTTCGATCCGCAATTGTTGAAGGTTTCGCCGGGCGACGCTGTGCATTTTCTGGCGGTCGACAAGGGACACAATGTGCAGTCGATCGATGGAATGATCCCCGATGGCGCGACGGCATTTTCCAGTGAAATCGGCCAGAACCTGACGGTCACATTTACTGTCCCCGGAATCTACGGTTACCGCTGCGCGCCGCACGGCATGCTCGGCATGGTTGGACTTGTCGTAGTCGGCAATCCCGCCAACGAAGCGGCCGCAAAGGCGGCGGCGATGCCCGGACTCGCCGGTCGCCAGTTCGCCAAACTGTTCGAAATTCTCGATTCCAGGCGCACCGCCCAGAAGTGATCAGTTCCGCACGGCCTCCGCGCATTTGTCGTGCCATCTCCAAACGTTTGGAATCAGGTCATCATGTCGTCTTCGATGAAACAAAGCGCGGCACGCGCGCTTGCGGCAATCGGTTGCCTTGCTGCACTGGTCGTCGAATCCACCAGACCTGCCGATGCCGTTCCAAGCTTTGCGCGTCAGACCGGACAGCCCTGCGCGACCTGTCACGTCGGCGCCTTCGGACCCCAGCTCACCACCTATGGCCGGCAGTTCAAGATGAATGGCTATGTGTGGAACGATGGCGGCAGCCATGTGCCGCTCGCGGGCATGCTCCAGGCATCGCTCACGCACACCTCCGCCGACCAACCGGGGGGTGCGGCGCCCGGATTTGGAGCCAATGACAATCCCGCAATCGACCAGACATCCCTCTTCGTCGCCGGCCAGATCTACGATTCGCTCGGCTCGTTCGTCCAGATCACCTATGACGGTATCGCCAAACAGCTGCACTGGGACAATCTCGATGTGCGCTATGTGCAATCGAGAAAACTCTTCGACAAACCGCTGCTGTTGGGCGCGACGGTGAACAACAATCCCACGATTACGGATCCCTGGAATTCCACGCCCGGCTGGGGGTTCCCCTTCGCGGCTTCGGGTCTCGCGCCCTCACCCGCCGCCGCAACGATTGCCGATGGTGGCCTCTCGCAAGCGGTGCTGGGAACGGGCGGTTACGCGCTCTGGAACGATCTGGTCTATGGGGAAGTCGACCTCTACAAGGGGCTTGGGCGCGACGTGCGCAACGCGCTCGGCGTGGTGCCGGTCAGCGGCTCGAACTCCTTCGATGGCGTCATGCCCTACTGGCGAATCGCAGTGCAGCACGATTTCGGCAATCATTATTTCGAGCTTGGCACCTTCGGACTCGATACCAACGTGTTCATCGGCGGCACCGACACAATCGGGCGCGCCGATCACCTGACCGACGTGGCCCTCGACGCGACGTACAATTACACGGGCGATCCCGACAACATCCTGACTGGCTACATCACCTATATTCACGAAAACCAGGATTTGAACGAAAGCAGCATTCTTCTCGGTTCGAACGCAAAGGACAATCTTGACACGTTTCGCATCAACGGCTCCTGCAGCTTCCAGAACACCTACACTCTGAGCGGCCAATACTTCCAGACGACCGGAACTTCCGACGTGGCGCTCTACGGGGGGAGCCCGAACAGTTCGGGCTGGACATGGGAAGCCGCCTACGTACCTTCGGGAAAGAAGGATTCGTGGTTCCCGACCTGGTTCAATCCGCGCCTGTCGCTGCAATACACCCTCTACGACCAGTTCGACGGTTCGAGCGCCCGCGCCTCCGACAACAACACGCTCTTTCTCCTGCTCTGGATTGCCGGATAATTAAGGCGCTCGCGCTCTGCCGAAGCCCGGAAAAAACGCCATAGCGGCGCTGGACAACTCATGCGATCGTCATTTCCGCCACTCTGCATAACGATGAAGGAGCGGAAATGATTGCTTCGATACGAGATGCCACGGCTTCGATGAGGACCGCCAGTTGGGCTGCGGCGATTGTCATTCTGGTCTTCGCGCCGGCGCAGGCGTTGCCCTCCGCGCCCAAGGGCACATATGCGCTTGATCCCCAACACACCCAGATTCTGTTCGAGATCAAACATATGGGAATATCCACCTTTTTCGGGCGGCTTGCGAACGTCTCGGGCAACATCAATTTTGATCAATCCGCTCCCGAAAAAAGTACGCTCACTGTCCAGGTCGACATGCGCACGATCGATACGCACGTGCCCGAACTCGACAGAACGCTGAAGTCGATCTTTCAAGCCGATACGTACCCCCTCGCCAGCTTCAGCGAGACCAGGGCCACGCGGACGGGCGAAAATACCGGCGTAGTTGCAGGCAATTTGACGATTGCGAATGTCAGCAGACCCGTCAACCTGAACGTCACCTTCAACGGCGGCCGCGGATCTGGTGAACCGATGCAGCCGTACCGCGTCGGCTTCGACGCCACGGCGACTCTCAGGCGTTCCGACTTCGGGCTTACGCGAATGATATGGTCGGGGTTCGTCAGCGACGACGTCCAGCTTGTCATCGAGGCCGAGGCGGTCAGACGATAGCCGGAGGTTTTCTCTGACGGAACACATGGCGGCCGCAAATGGAGGATGGCACGCCACCGCACGCTTTTTCGTGGTTCGCTTCCATTCAAAACGTTCGCTGGATGCTGATCGAGATGAAATCCCGGTCGGCGAAGGGCTGCCGGTCCGGCGGCCCGAAGAAATGCGTGAACGTGACGGATCCTTCCCAGACCGTGCGCCACGTCGCGGTCAGCCCAAGCTCGACGTCACCCGCGCCGTAGTTCATCGAGGAATTGACGCTCGATCTGCCGAGAAGGTCGTAACCCAGACCGATGGGCACGGAGATGTCGAGCGCCGGCAGCACCTGAAAATAGTGTGGCTCAAGGACGGCCCGCAGGGCGGCCGCCACCTGATTGCGGCCCGGGGCAAGTTCCGCAAGGCCGCTTGTGACGCTGAGAAGATCATTCGCCGCCAGCTCGGCGCTGAGATCGGCGCTGTCCCACAACGCGCCGGGAGAGAGCGTCGATACGCTCGAAAGCTGCGCCTGCAGCGTGTCGCCGACGGCATAGGAAGTAACGGAGGAAATGTTGCTCGTGGTCGCGTTGTATCCGGGCGCGCGAACTGCCGCATAGACGCCGCCGCCATAGCCGCCTCCGCTTCCTCCCGGCAGCGAAAACAACGTCTGGCTGACCAGGGGCATGTTGCGTCGGACGGAGATCTCTCCTGCAAGCGTGCTGTCGGCGACATAGGTGCTGAAGCTCGCGCCGTAGGATTGAATTCCCGCGGGAAACACGAGCCAATATTCGCCCGCGTTGTTGCCCACGACCTGCGGCGCCGTCACGACGAAAATCTGCGGCTCCTTCGCGTTGAAGCGCAGTGCGTACAGACCGTAATCGACATCGCCGAGCGTGACATGCATTGCCGCGCCATATTGTCCGGACGAAGGAGGCACGATGTCCGGGGTGCGGTAAAGAAACTGGTTTGGGGCGAGGATGAGGCGCTCTCCGCCCGCGTCGAGATAATCGGCATCGCTGAAATAACTGCCGGAGCCCGGCAACCGCGTTCGCCGCCACTCGAACTGGTCGTACAGGCTGAAAGCGAGCCAGGGCCGCGGCTGAATCGTCGCCGAGGCCTGCCCCACCGGCAGGAACACTTCTTTCGCTTCCGCTTCCGGCTGGCTCGCCGCCTTGATCGCGTCGATGGGCGCCTGGCCGGCGGCAATTCCATTGTCCGCAAAGAACAAGCTTTCGCCCCACAGGAGCGTGTGCCGTCCGACGCGGAACGAGACCGGCATGTCGGAGAGATCGAAGCCGCCATAGGCAAACGCGTTCAGCAGATCGGCGTCTTCGCCGTCCAGGATTTCGACGGCGTGCGTGAAGCGGTCGTGCGGAACGCTGTACGGATTGAACGTGGCCGGCGAGTCGTTGCTGTTCGTGCCGTGATAGACGGTGTCGTACCAGGCCGCAGCGCTCACCTCCACGCCGAACGGGCCATTCGACAGATCCAATTCGGATAAGAGGTCGAGCCGGTTGGAAATCAGTCCCGGCGCGAAATTGCGGTCTCCGTCGTCCGCATTGGGATCGGCGACCAGTGCGCCGCCGTAATGGGCGAGCCGGAACGCGGCCGTGTATCTGAGCGTGTTGTCCCAGCGCAAATCCCACCCGTCACTCTGCAGAAGCTCGGCGGCGCGCGCAGGCGTCGCGCCCGCGACAATGGCGGCAAGCACTAACGTGCGCCACGCGCCCCGGCGCCTGCGCCGCGATCGCCTGCATGGTGTCGCCGGCGCAGGGGCCGTCTGTTCCACCCTCGTCCCCCGAATTGGTGTCCGCGCTGGTGCGATGCTGTATAAGTGAACATACAGGACTTGCAGGTTTCCCCAAAACACCGGAAAGGACGCCGATGCGGTGCGTTGTTGCCCTCGCTCTGTGCGTTGCCGTGGCCGGATCGATGTTGCCCGCGCCGGCCTGCGCCGCGGTTTCGGCCGGGCAGGCCGAGCAGCTGAAAACGGTGCTGACGCCTCTCGGCGCCGAGCGCACCGGCAACAAGGAGCAGACAATCCCGCCCTGGACGGGCGGCTACACAACTGTTGCTGCCGGCTACCGCGAAGGCGACGTGCGGCCCGACCCCTTTGCGGGCGAGAAGCCGCTATTTTCCATCACGGCGAAGAATTTTGACGCCTATGCCGGGCGGCTGCCCGAGGGAGCCCAGGCGTTGTTCCGCAAATATCCCGACTACCGGATGGATATCTATCCGACCCATCGCAGCGCCGCCGCGCCCGCCTCCGTCTATGCCAACGTGCTTTTGAACGCGACGCGCGCACATGCCGCGCCGGAAGGCATAGCTTACGGAGTCACAGGCGCGGCCGGCGGCGTTCCATTCCCAATTCCGCAGAACGGTTTCGAGGCGATGTGGAACCATCTTCTCGCCTTCTGGGGGCCGGCGCGCGAGCTGCGTCTGAAAACCTGGGTCGTATCGGCCGATGGCGCGATCGAACTTGCGAGCGGATACCGGGAAGTCGCCGACTTTCCCTACTACTATGCAAGCGCGACGCCCGACTCCTATGGAGGCTACTACTTCAAGACGCTGCATCTCGAAGATACGCCGGCGTCCAAGGTGGGCGAAGGCTATCTGGACTGGCAGCCCATCGATATTGCACGATTCAATTTCGATGCCTGGCGCGTTCTGCCTGGGGAACACCGCGTGCGCCGCGGTCCCGCCATCTCCTACGACACGCCTGACTCCGATGCCGCGGGGTTCGAAAGTCTCGACGAATACTACATCTTTTTCGGCGGTCTCGATCGCTTCGATTTCAAGCTGCTCGGCAAGAAGGAAATGTACATCCCCTACAACAACAACCGCTTCTATGCGCGTCCGACATCCGAGATCCTGGGACCTCGCCACGCCAATCCCGACGATCTGCGCTACGAGCTGCACCGCGTGTGGGTGGTCGAGGGCACGCTGAAGCCAGGTGCCCATGACGTCGTGTCCCGGCGCCGCCTCTACCTTGATGAAGATACCTGGCTCGCCGTCTACAGCGATTCCTGGAACGACCGGGGAAAGATCTGGAAGTTCGGCCAGGGCACGATGTATCTCATGCCCGAGATTCCCGCTGTCATTCTCGGCAGCCAGCTCGTGTATGATCTCGATCTGGGCGGTTATGTTTTCGGCTTCGCCTTCAACGACCAGCCGGAAGCCTACAAGGTGACCGCACCCCACCCCGCGAGCCTCTTCACGCCGGAATCCATGGCCGCGCACGCGGTGCGATAAGTTTCATGACTTCATTGCGGCGCTCGAGCGGCGCGCATGGACGTAAAGATAACCCAGCCCGAGCGGCCCCTCACCCCTTTCGGAGCGCTAGCGAGGACTCGAATGTTTCCCCTCTCCCACGAGGGGAGAGGGGATTCCGCGCGCTTGTTTTCCGGTGTTGATGCAGCACTCCGATTCCCCTCTCCCCTCGTGGGAGAGGGACGCGGTTACGTGCAATGATTTCTGCTCCGGCGTGGGTGAGGGGCCTCTCGGGCTGCGTTATCTTGGCGCCTACGCTCTTGCGCAGGCCATGAGACAATTGCGTGCGTAAATTGAAGCCCAATCACTCTTACGCACGCGGCATCTCGCCTCCCGGCGTGAGCGCGTCAACGGCGCGCGGAAGAACTTGCGCAAGCTTCTGCGCCAGCTCCTCGGTCGACATTCCCGACTTCGCGGCGAGCTCGCTCATCGTTTGATCGCCGAATGCTCGATGAACGTCTTCAGGCGCAACCGCCGCATTCGGCCCTTCATTGACCCATGAGTTCACCGTCGGGCCAAGGCCGTTCGATCTCAACTGGTTGACGACACCCTGCACGCCGCCATGGCGTTCGATGAGTCCATTGACCACCGTCGCCATTTCCGCGCCCACGATTCCACCCAGCAATCCGTCGAACAGTCCCATCGTCTCCTCCTTGATAATCTGGCAGCGCGTCTCTGCGTTGTTCTCCCGTTCAAAACGTGGCCCTCGCCCCGCCTGATCTTTATGTCGTCTTTTCTCCTGCCTGCTCGGCGTACGCCTTTGCGCGCGCGCGGAATTCCTCGCGCGTGTTCGAGCGCGGGAATGGTTCTGACGGAACGGGAAGACCCAGCGCCTCGCAAATCGGCTCCCAGCCCTCCCCCGTCCGCCACACCAGCAGACGTTCTTTCGGCACGGTATTCAGAACCCGCGCATTGTGCGCGTTGTAGGCGGCAATCGACGCTTCCCGATCGTTCAGGTCGGCGCCCCAGCGCGTTCGAAACATGTCTGCGATCATGGCCTTCCATTCCGGCGGTGCGGGATGGCTCTGAATGGAAGGAAAGATCGTCTGGCTTGCGCTCCCCCACCAATCCTCTGCATCCCGAAGCGAAAGGAGCACGAGCGCGCCCGGATAGGCCCGCATGAGCTCCGGCCAGAACGCGGATGCCGGCCAATCCACCGCGGCGGCGTAGCCCGCAAAGAGCGCATCCCAATCCGTCTCTTCGCCCAATGCCGCCCTGCGCCAGATCGCGGAGTGGTCGGGATGCTGGAACACTTCGATCATGTGATAGCAGGGCGCATGGAGCAGACGCTCGAGCGCGAATTTCAACGACGCGGTGCCCGTCCGCCCGCATCCCGCACCGACTACTCGCAAGCTCATCGCCGTCCCCTGCCCTGCCGCGCGAGCCTCCTAGCATGCGCGTAGCGAAAGGGGCAGCGGGTCTGCGTCACACCGCGCTTTTTCTTTTCAGGAATGACCAGCCCGCAAGTCCAATGCCCAATGCGATGCAGATCCATCCGAGTGCGTCGCCGATGCGGTCGTAGAACGTCTCGCCGCCGTTTCCGCCAAGTGGCAAATCGCCGATGAGCGTCCGGAACCCCCCGCGCGTGCGCGCGGCGGATATGATGCGCCCATAGCGGTCATTGAGAGTGAGCAACCCGTCGCGGGCCGTGCGCGCCATGGGTACGCCGTTCTCCACGCTGCGCAGCACGGCGACGCGCGCATGGCTCCAATCATCCTTGTCGAAATCCCAGGCGGGCACCACGAGCAGCACCGGTTTCGTACGGATTTCGTCAGCGCGGATCATCGCCTGGAAATCCATGTCCTTGCAGATTTCGAGGCCCGTGCCGTCGGCGAGGGCCATCGGTCCCGGGCCGGGCTTGTAGATGGAAGATTCGAGCACCGGTACCAGCCGCCGCTTCATATAGGTGACAGGCCGCGATGCGCCGGGCACGAAACTCCAGGAAACATTGCGCTGCGCGCCGTCGAGGAATGTGTTGAAGCCCGCCACGATGGTGGCGCCGACGTCATTCGCCGAGGCGGCGAGTCTCGCCTGCGCGGCATTTCGCCAGTCCGGTGCGATCTGCACGATATTTTCCGGTAGCACGATCAGCTTCACGTGCGCATCGCGAAGGTTTGCGATCTGCGCCGAATAGGCGGCGATGTCCTTGAGTGCGGCAGTTTTGTCGGCGCGCCGTGTCGGACCCATCACGTCGTTGCTGTCGATAAGCGCGACACGGATCGAGCCCATGGGCGGCGTCGATATCCGCCAGATCCCATAGGCCGCATTGGCGACGAACAACGTTATGGCGAGCGCGGCAGGCAACGGATCGCGCAGGCGCAGACTGAGTGCGATGCCGGCCGAGACGAAGCCGAGCAGAAAAGTGATTCCAAGATACCCGACAAGCGACGCACTCTGGATCAGGAACGGCGCGCCGACCTCGCTCGCGGCTGGTGTCGACGTCGTTCCGCCGTCGGCGCTGAAGGATGCGGCGAGATCGAATGCCGTCCACAAGGCAGCGAATGCAACCATGGCTGCAATCGGCCCGAGAGAGCGTTCAACCCGCCTCGCACCCATCAGAGAGGCGGCGAAGGTGAGAGCAGGCGCGCCAATCGCGAGAATGAGAATCGGCACCGGCAGCAGTCCGGCATAGGCACGCAGAATGCTGGTTGCGCCCAGCGCATAAGCCGCGAAACCCGCAAAGAATACCGGCCATGGCTTCGCATCGCCGAAGGCGAACCACAGGATCGGAACCGGCGCGATCCAGGCGAGCCACCACAGATCGCCCAGGCCGAGCGAGAAGTAAAATCCAACTGCGCTCAACAATGCGCAGGCGACGGCGATCATTCGGTTGTCTCCGCCTTGAGCATAGCCAAGACAATGGCGCGTTCGGAAGTGATTGCCCGTCCACGTGCTGGGCGCGACCGCGAGCTTGTGCTCCGTTTCCAACGCTTCGTGACCAAAGGAATGTCATGGCCCGCGCGTGAAGCTTGTCCTCCGGCCGCGCTTTGCGCGGACCCG
>PKWC01000019.1:0-3673 GCA_003131925.1 Alphaproteobacteria bacterium
GCCAAGGAGTGCCTGGATCGCGCCGCCGGTTTGGCTACGAGCTCTCAGCTCCAGTACCTGGCCCAGCAAGACCAGTACCGTGATGACGGCGGCTGCCTCGAAATAGACGGCGACCGCGCCGTCCATACGGAAGGCATCCGGAAAAGCGCCCGGTACCAATACCGCGACGACGCTATAGAGCCACGCGGCACCCGTTCCCATCGCAATCAATGTGAACATGTTGAGGCTACGGTTGACGACCGACTGCCAGCCACGCACGAAGAAGGGCCATCCCGCCCACAGGACGACCGGCGTGGCAAAAGCAAATTGAATCCAGTTGGACAGACGCTCGCTCAGCGGCAAGTGCACAAGATGGCCGCCCATTTCCAGAACAACGACGGGCACCGCGAGCACCAGTCCGACCCAAAAGCGCCGTGTCATATTTACGAGTTCGGGGTTAGCGCCGGTGGCGGCGGTGACGGTTTCGGGTTCGAGCGTCATGCCGCAGATCGGACAGTGGCCCGGTCCTATCTGGCGTATCTGCGGATGCATCGGGCAGGTGTAAATCACATCCGATGCGGACATTGCCTTCGCGGACTTCACATTTGTCTCGCTCGCACCGATGTATTTTTGCGGATCGGCGAGAAACTTGGTCCGGCATCCGGCCGAACAAAAATGGTAAGTCCGCTTCGCCAGTTCGGCATGATGTTGCGTAACGTTAGGATCGATCCGCATTCCGCACACCGGATCAATGGAATGCACAACAGTCGTAGCCGCCGTTGCGAGCGTTGTGTCGTCAGGTGACGGCGTCCTTTGACCCGCGCTATCACGCACCACCATTTTCTACCTATTTTTATTTAGGAGGGCGAAATCAACCGGCTGCGAAGCGCGATCTCTTTAGAACTATGACGGGACGAAAAATCGGCTCTATCCCCAGAGTGTAACGCGCGACAGGCCGAGACAGTGTACTGGTTTAATGGTTCATGCCCGGCATGGAATTGTGGTCACCATGCCCGTGACCTCTCAACTTCCCATGCTCTTCTGCAGCATCACGCGTAAGTTCGCGATATTGATCCGGCGTAAGACTGGGCAGCTTTTGAAGAAACGCCACGACATCCCAAAGGATGGCGTCGTCGTGTGTAAAGCCCCACGCGGGCATCGCGGTCATTTTAAGACCATGCTTTACAATCCAGAATTGCTCCGCGACCGAACGCTTCGTGCCACCGGCCAACTCGGGCGCGCGCGGGTAAAGGCCCTGACTGATTTCGCTGCGCTCGACCCCGGGGCCCAAATGGCACATTGCGCACATCTCGCCATATTCGGCGGCGCCCCTCTTGATACGGCTCGCATCGCCGAGATCGCTTGGTACAATAACGCCTTGCGCGCGCGCTGCTATTGAGCGGTCGCGCACGGTCTGCATCAGCCATGCGACCGCTTCTGTATGCGGGCGGTCCGCCGCGACATCAAATACGCCCATGTAAGCTATTCCGATTCCAAAAACCGCGACCAAAAGCACGGCGGCACCGGCCAAGAGTGCAATCAAAACTGGCTTTTTCCGCGCTGGCCCGCCTCTGTCCGCCATGTTAGGCCCTTAGGATAGCCCCAACGCAATTGCGCAGTGACGCGCGGCGCGCCGTCATGGATCAATACGCAGCCGTGCCGACCATCCCTCCCGGGAGGGAGACGGGCCAAGTCCGCGTATAGGAAGTGCTGAAGATCGGGAGGACGACAATGCTCGACCAAGATATTGCCAAGCTTATTGCGCGCGACGTCGCAGACCTTGACGGGCTGGAATCCGGCATCTGGCGGATCGAGGCGCGGCGAAACCTCGCGCGTATCGAAACGCGAAGGATCGCCTTCTGGCAAGTCGCGATCATGCTGTTCGCCATGCTCAGCTCGGCGGCACTTGGTGTATCGAAAGGTGCACAAACCCCGGCGCACGGCTCCCGTCTTCTGATGGCGCATAACGAAGCGGCTCCCTCGTCGCGCCTCTTTGGCGGCAAGCCATGAATTTGCAGACACGCACCTTCGCGGCCATGCTCGTTGTCACCGTCATTGCCGCAGGTTTCGCGGGCTGGATCGGCGTTCAATACGGAATCAGGCACTCGTCAACTGATCTCGATACGCTCGTGCATTCGCGCTTGCGTCTTACACCGGTCGAAGAAGCGCAGATCAATTCGCTGGAAGTGACGTACGCCAAACGTCGCGTCGCGTTACAGGGCGAGATGGACGCGGCTAATCGCGACCTGGCGGAGGCCATCACGCGCGATCACGTGTTTGGCACTGCTGAAGAGCGTGCGGTCAATCGCTTTCACGTCGCCATGATGAGTCTGCAGGAAGACACCATCCGTCACGTTCTCGCGATGCGGGCGGTACTCTCCCCGTCTCAGGCGCGCATCTTTGACGAGCTCGTGGCGCGGGATCTGACCCAAACCTCCCCGTGATGGAGGTTTCCCCATCCGACGAAGAACTTGCTAATCTCGCCGCGCGTGGCGAACGCACGGCGTTTGAAGTCCTTGTGCGGCGGCACAAGGGCGCATTTTTTGCATTCGTGCGCCGGTATATCGGACAGCGCGACGACGCGCATGATGTCTTGCAGGACGCATTTCTCGCGGCGTGGCTCGCGCTCAATCGCTATGATCCGTCGCGGCCCTTTCTGCCGTGGCTTCGCACGATCGCTCTCAACAAATGCCGCGATTTTGGACGGAGGCAGAAAGTGCGCCGCCTGCTCCTGCTCGCCAAAGCGGCGGAGCCAGAGCCTGAGAGCATTCCGTCTCTGGATATAAATGCACCAGACGCGATTGAAGCACTCCGCCTGCAAAGGCTTGATGCCGCGATCACCGCGTTACCCGGCTTCTATAAAGAACCGCTTTTGCTTACGGCAGTAAGCGGCTTGTCGCATATGGAAGCGGCGGCGTTGCTCAAAACCACGCCAAAGGCCGTTGAAATGCGGCTTCGGCGCGCGCGGCAACGCCTTGCAAAGGCGATCGGCGAGGGTGACGCGGAGGGATAGGGGCGGCTCTTGCGTAAATGAATGAAGCCATCCCGCTTTCGCCCGCTTTCGAGTGTTCCCCCATGCGTTTTCCGCCCCTAGTCCTGCTTGCGACCCTCATCACGCTTCCTGCCGCCGCGCAAACGGCCAGCGGCGGATCGATGTCTCAAATGGACATGCAAAATATGCCGGGTATGGAGCCGCCGGCACCAGTGGATAAGGGCACGACCGAGCCGAAGAAGACCGACGCGCCCAGCCCGAAACCAGCCACTGAAGATGACGCGATGCCCCCCATGAAAATGGACAATATGGGCGGCATGGGCGGGATGAGCGGAATGTCCGAGACGGGGTTGCTCGGCTCTTATCCCATGACACGCGACGCGTCGGGCACAAGCTGGCAGCCGGACGACGCCGAGCATAACGGTATTCACGCGATGTTGGGTGACTGGTCGCTGATGGGACACATGATGCTGTGGGGCGTCTACGACACGCAAAGCGGTCCGCGCGGCGAGGACAAGTTTTTTGCGCCCGGCATGCTGATGGGCATGGCGCGGCGTGATTTTACGCCTGAGGACACGCTTAGCTTCCGCACCATGCTCAGCCCCGATCCCTTCATGGGCAAGACCGGCTATCCACTTCTGCTCGCGAGCGGCGAGACCGCCAACGGCACGACGCCCTTGATCGACCGCCAGCACCCGCACG
>PKWC01000019.1:3701-6693 GCA_003131925.1 Alphaproteobacteria bacterium
CGATCACGCATCACTGGCTGGACAGCACACATATCACGTTTGGCGTTGTCACGACCGGCTACGTGCATGACGACTGGAAGGTCGAAGTCTCGCAGTTTACCGGTCGCGAGCCGGATCAATATCGCTACGATTTTGATCCGCCGAAATTTGATTCCACATCTGTTCGCTTAAGCTGGAATCCCGACGAGCATTGGTCGCTTCAAACCTCGTGGGGCCATCTCAACAGTCCCGAACAGTTGCAGCCGAACATTAACGACAACCGGACGACGGCGAGCGCCACCTACGTCACAAAATTCGGGCAAGAGTCCTCGCTCGCGACGACGCTCGCATGGGGTTACAAGGATTTGAGCGACGGCACCGGCCTCCACGGCGTGATGCTGGAGACAGAATACAAACCGAGCGCACCCTGGACGGCCTTTATGCGCAGCGAGTGGGAGCAGAATAACGAACTAGTAACCGGAAGCGCTATCCACGATGTCGGCGAACTCACGCTCGGCGGTATCCATGACTGGAAAGTCGCCGATCACTTCAAATTCGGACTCGGTGCGTCCTACACATTCGATTTCGTGCCGTCACCATTGACACCCGCCTATGGCAGCGATCCGCATGGCGCTATGGTCTTTGTCCGCCTGGCTGCGGAGTGATTCGTGGTTCAGAGTGATGGTCTCAAACCAATCGTGCGGAGATCGTTTTGATATATGGCCCTCAACTGCTCCTCATCGGGGCCGTTGCTGGCGTCGGCATCTTGCACACTATGGTACCGGACCATTGGGCACCGATTGCGCTGATTGCCCGTCAGCAGGGATGGACGCGCCAGAAGACGGCAGGCACAGCGCTCAAGGCAGGCACCGGGCATGTGCTTTCGACTCTGCTTATTGCGGCAGTTGTCTGGATCGCTGGCGTCGCCTTCGCGCAGCGCTTCGGCCATTATGTCGATACGGCATCGAGTATCGCGCTTATCGGTTTTGGCGGATGGATTGCGATTTCATCGCTCATGGAAATGCGAAGCGCGGGCGGCCACACGCATAGCCACGGTCATTCACACACACACAGTCACGGCGATCACGACCACCACCATCACGAAGCACATTTGCATGCCGACCCAATGCCACATGCGAAGCCGAAAATATCGTCCGGCACCGCATTGCTGCTGATTTTGGGCTCTTCGCCTATGGTCGAAGGCATTCCGGCTTTTTTTGCCGCCGCAAAATATGGCGTAGCGCTCATCCTCATTATGTCTGCGGTCTTCGCGATAACGACCATCGCTACTTATGTCGTTCTCTGCGTCTATTCGACAGCAGGTCTTCGACGCGTAACTCTCGGGCCTTCGGAAAAGTATGGAGAGGTCTTGAGCGGAGCCTTTATCGCACTTGTCGGCATCGCATTTTGGGTTTGGCCGGTTCTATAGCGATTTTTTGGGCGCTCCCTGGGGGTCTGGCTCTACTCGCTCCGCTCACCAAGCCCGCAAGCGGTCTTGGCCATCTGGTAACAATCCCTCGCGCATTTCACTACGAAGTTGATCGTCGTTGTTGGAGCGATAGTGGTTCTACTGATATGCCTGCCATTGCTGTTCATTTAGGTCATCTGGGCGCACGCTATGAATACGGAATTGGAAAAGAATTTTCGATGGATGGACGACGACCAATTTAAGTTTGAGCCGCGCGCCCACGCGCCTGAACCGACCGTCGCGCCGTCGAGATATCACAAGCAAAATCGCAAAGGGAGCGAATTCCAGTCTGTCGGGCTGAAGAAAAAGCCTCCGACCGGAACATCGAAGTAGCGGCGAAGGAACATTTCGCCCGCTGGCGCGCATTCCTCATTGCACTCATGCAGGCATCTCCTACGTTAAAGTTAGCGGCCCACAGCAACACCGAGCTTGGTTCACAGAGCGGACCTGCTATTCGAATTCCTGCGTGATCGTTCACACGACCTAGCCTCCCTTACCGCCGATCACCGACCGCCCGTACCATTTCACAGCCGCGACGTGTACCTGCTTAGCTCCGCATTACAGAAGGCGATCAGGGGTATTTCCAAGAACCCTTACGGCAAATAGAAATCCGATAGGCACCGCAATTTTTATTGCTCCAGTTTTGGCTTTCCATAAGTCAAGAAGGCAACACTAACTCCTCGCGAACGTGGCCAATCTTGTCTGTGGGCTTCCGTACGGCGCGCTCGTCGTTGCGCAGGACGTGCCATGAATTCGACCGAAAAAATCCGCGAACTGAACGACCAGTTTCGCCAAACGATGCGGGGTGGTCGCTTGCTTCTGACGCGCGGCATCGCCGGTCGCAACGACACGAACGCCATCCTCGACCGGGTCAGGCAGTTCAATGGCTTCTCAGAGGGCAATGACCCGCATGGCGACCATGATTTCGGCGCGTTCGATCATGCGGGCGATAAGATTTTCTGGAAGATCGACTACTACGATCCGGAGCTTCCCCGAGGTTCCGAAAACCCTGCCGACCCCGCCGTCACCACGCGCGTACTCACGATCATGCTCGCGGACGAGTATTGACCATGAGCACAAAACTCGGCTTTCTCACGGCGTCGGAAGGCTACGACGATGTCCTTGATTTGCTCACGGCAGCCATGGGGGACAATGTTTGCCCGGGCATCTGCATGAATCGCGCTTGCGATGACACCACGGAAGTCGAGCCGGACCAGGACCGCGGCTGGTGCGAAAGCTGCCGGACCAACACCGTAAAGTCCGCGCTCATCCTTGCGGGTCTGATCTGAAGCTGCGCAGACCCGAGATCGCGGGAGAACGCCAGCGCGGAGTGGGCTCTCGCGCGTGACCCGAGGAGGCCCTATCGTCTTCGAATGTGCGGGCGCTTCGGGTGGTAAATGCGCGCGTTAGCCAATGGCTTGGATTTTATTGACAGGTGCGTCGAAGCAGTTCGGTGCTGCGCCTGGGCGAGGCTCTTGCTCTGATAATGCTTGGGCTAACCGGCACGTAGCTTTTAGGGACTATAGCCGCGCGCGGTGCCGTGAT
>PKWC01000259.1 GCA_003131925.1 Alphaproteobacteria bacterium
AGCGCGGCGCGCACAGGCACCATCGATCGCCCTCCTTCAGGCCCGGAAATCCGTATTCCGGCAGCGGCGTCGAGAGATCGTTGCCACAGGAGGCGGAGAACTTCAGGAACGCTTCGGTGACGATCACGCACACGGTATGGCTGCCTCCATCCTCGGCGCTCGTGTCGCAGCAGCCATTGCGGAAGAAGCCGGTCATCGGATTGGTCGAGCAGTTCTCGAGCGTGCCGCCGAACACGTTCCGCGACGGCTTCCCAAAACTCCTCCGGCGGGGCTCAACCGACATCGTTCTGCTCCGGGTTCGCACCGAAAATAAAACGCACGAAGCGCCAGGAAAGCAAGCACCGGAAGCAGCGCGTCGGCCTGACTCCCGCCTTGCATTTGGAATGAGCTGTTCCCTGCGCGCATTTCTTGAGGGTGTTCATGGGTGGGCCGGACAACGGGGCGCCCATGACGAACTATAGAGGGTAACTTTGCGCGTGGACGGTTTTGGCGGTTCACCCGTCGCGCGAAGTGCGGCGACTGAAGTTGCTGGTTACCGCAGCACCCCAAACCTCGTCATGGCCGGGNNTCCCGGCCATCCATGAACACCGTGCCGGCCACGGTTTCTGGCGACGCCTTCGTCGCCGTTTGCATAATCAGCAACCGGAAGGCCATCACGAGGCTTGGCGTCTTGGAGGTTCACCGATGCGGCGAAGGAATAATACGAGCCAGCCGCGTGGCGCCTTTTCAAAATGCCCACTCGCCGTCACATTGTGTGCGGCGACGATTCCGCTGGGTTGTGAACTTGAAAATTCTTCTCCGTCTCGCGTTCGCGTTGTTCGCTTTCTCCGCGGCGATCGCGCCGGNNGGCCGTTTCGCGGCGGGCGGGTGCTTGCGGTGGAAGGCGTGCTCCGCGAGCCGCTTCACTTCTATTTCGGAGCGGTGAACGGCGGCGTCTGGGAAACGCGCGATGCGGGGCGCACCTGGTCGCCGATCTTCGACGCGGTGGGGGTGGGTTCGATCGGCGCGCTGGCGGTCGCGCCTTCGAATCCGCGGATCATCTATGTCGGCACGGGCGAAGCCGACATGCGCTCCGACATCGCGCAGGGAATCGGGATGTTTCGGTCGGACGAAGCAGGCGCGCACTGGCGCGCGATCGGGCTCTCCGACACGCAGCAGATCGGGAAGATTGTCGTCGACCCGCGCAATCCAGACGTCGTGCTGGTGGCCGCGCTGGGCCATCCCTATGGCCCCAATGCGGAACGCGGCGTGTTCCGTTCCACCGACGGCGGCAGAAGCTGGACGAAAACGCTGTTCAGAAACGCGGATACGGGTGCGATCGATCTCGTTTTCCGGCCGGGCAATCCCGACATCGTCTATGCTGCGCTGTGGCAGACGCGGCGTCCGCCCTGGAATGTCTATCCTCCTTCGAACGGCCCGGGCGGCGGCCTCTACAAATCGACAGACAATGGCCGCAGTTGGACTCAAATTGTGGGCCATGGATTACCGGCGGCGCCCGGACGCATCGGCGTGGCTGTCGCGCAATCGCGGCCAGATCGCGTCTTTGCGCTCGTCGATGCCAAAGAAGGCGGCCTGTATCGTTCGGACGACGCGGGCGCGAATTGGGCCAAGATCGGCGCGGACCCGCGCATCTGGGAGCGCGGCTGGTATTTCTCGGGCGTCACGGTGAACCCGAAGAATGCCGACGAGATCTATGTCTGCGACACGATCCTGCTGCGCTCCGTCGACGGAGGCCGTCATTTCGTTCCGCTCAAGGGCGATCCCACGGGCGACGATTTCCACACGCTCTGGATCGATCCGGCCAATCCCGATCGCCGGATTCTGGGGACCGACCAGGGCACGCTCATCACGCTGAACGGCGGCGTGACCTGGAGCTCGTGGTACAATCAGCCGACGGGCCAATTCTATCACGTCGTCACCGACAACCGCTTTCCCTACCGCGTCTATGGCGCGCAGCAGGATTCGGGCGCCGCAGGCGTGCCGAGCCGCACCGGCGGGATCGACGGAATCGCGATGCCCGAGTTTCACGAGATCGCGGCAGGCGGGGAAAGCGACAACATCGCACCTGATCCCGACGATCCGGACGTTATCTATGGCGGCCGCGTGGACAGGCTTGATCTGCGTTCCGGCCAATTGCAGAGCGTCGATCCCACGCTCGCCTTTCCCGGAAACTATCGCGGCACCTGGACGCTTCCGCTGGTTTTCGGCAAGGAAGACCACGCTCTGTATTTCGGCAATCAGAGGATCTTTCGAACCGCAGATGGCGGCCGGCATTGGCAGCCGATCAGCCCCGATCTCACACGGCCCATTCCCGGCATGCCTGCCAACCTCGATGCAGCCGCTGCAGCAGACGAAGAACATATCGGGCCGCGGCGCGGCGTCGTCTACACGATCGCAATATCGCCGCGCGATGCGCACCTGATCTGGGCGGGCACCGATGACGGGCTTGTCTGGCGGACCGTTGATGGCGGCGCGCATTGGCAGGACGTTACGCCAAAGGGCCTGGCTGCTTGGTCGAAGATTGGAACCATCGAGCCCTCGCATTTCGACGAAGATGTTGCCTACGCCGCGGTGGACCGGCACCGGCTCGATGATTTTGCGCCCTATATCTTTCGCACGCGCGACGGCGGAAAAAGCTGGGCGCCGATCGTCAAGGGCATCGCCGAGGGCGGCGTGCTGAACGCGGTGAACGTGGTGCGCGAGGATCCGCTACGCCCGGGACTTCTGTTTGCGGGGACGGAACGTGGCGCGTTCGCGTCCTTCGACGATGGCGAATCGTGGCAGGGTCTGCAGAACGGACTGCCACCCACCTCCGTGCGCGACATCGACATTCACGGCGACGATCTGGTGATCGGCACCCACGGTCGAAGCTTCTGGATCATGGACGACATCGCGCCGCTACGCGCTCTGGCAGCGGACGCATCGCCCGGCGCGCGCCTTTTTCCGCCGGCCGTTGCGTATCGTGTGCGGCCCTCCGGTTTCACCGGCACGCCGATGCCGAAAGACGAGCCTCTGGCGGCCAACCCGCCGGACGGCGCTTATATCGACTACGTCGTGCCGACGCAGATGAAGGGCCCCGTGCGTCTTGCGATTCTGGACGCGAAGGGAGCGGCCGCACGAAGCTTCGCCAGCGACAAGCCCGCGTCGCAGCCGGACATCACGAAGATCAAGAGCACGCCCGAGTGGATTCCATTGCCGACCCCCTTGCGAACGAGTCCGGGTCAGCATCGCTTTGTCTGGGATCTGCACTATGAAACTTTGCTTCGGCCTGCGGAGGATGAGCGTGAACCAAAGGGCGTGTGGGCGCCGCCGGGCCGATACGAAATCGTGCTCAGCGTCGGCGGGACGAGCCTGCGGCAGACGCTGAACCTCAATCCCGATCCGCGGGTACGTGCAGATGCCGGCGACTATCGGCGCGAGTTCGAGCTCGCGCGATCGATCGAGAACGCCCGCGTTCAGATTCGCGCCTGCCTTCGCGACGCCCAGACGCTGCACCGGCAAGTGACGAAGGCAGCCGCGACCGCCGCGCCGGAATTCAAATCGCGGCTCGTTGCGCTCGATGCAAGATTGGCGGCGTACGCTGACCTACCTGCCGCCGATCCGCGCAATTCCGCGCCGCCGCGGACGCATACACCGGACAGTCTGCAGGGCCTTTCGGAAGGTTTCGACAAGCTTGCCGAAGCGATTGACGGATCGGACGGCGCGCCTACGCCCGATGCGCAGAGCGGTTACCGGCAGCGAGCCGGGATGCTGGCGGGCACGCTGCGCGCGTGGACCGAACTGAAACAGCAGATTGCAGCTGCTCTCGCGCGTTCATGCAAACCGGTATTTTCGGCGGGGCACGGCGAACGCAAATGCTGGTCCTTGTAAGATAAAATCGTCATGGCCGGGCCGTTGTCCGGGCCACCCATGAACACGTTGGCGGCCATGGTTCCTCACGACGCATTCATCGCCGTTTACATGACGAGCAACAGAAAGCACGGCACGCTCTCTAGTGGCGTGACCAGCATCGATGGGCCAATCCACCGCGAGACATCGCTGAAGAAGTATAACCGCCACTGGAAGATCAATCTCATCGAGTGCGACAATTGAGGTGGACCCGTCTGTTAG
>PKWC01000197.1 GCA_003131925.1 Alphaproteobacteria bacterium
GGTTCTGCGGCTCGCGCACGCCAGGACCGGTTGGCACGAGCGGATCGTGGAAGCTCTTGCCCTCGATCGAGATCTGCGATCCGTCCATTCCCTCGCGAACCATCTCGCCCTTCACCGATTCGGCGCGACGGACCGACAGGCCCTGGTTGTAGCTGTCGGAGCCGACCGTGTCGGTATGCCCGGTGACGAGCACGCGCACGAACCCGTTCGCCTTGGCCGTCTTCACGGCTTCACTCACCACGGCCTGCGCTTCCGCCGTGAGGTTCGACTTGTTGAAGTCGAAGAAGATGATGAAGGTCTTCGTCGGCGGCGGGGGCGGCGGTGGCGGCGGCGGAGCCGGAGGCGGTGGGGGCGGTGGCGGCGGCGGAGGAGGCGGCTGCACGGCCCACGGATAGTATCGGATACTGAACATCCACGCCTGTTCGTGCAGGTCGCGGACCTGTTCGCCAAAACGTGTGGCGGCGGCA
Organism: Alphaproteobacteria bacterium; assembly: GCA_003131925.1. Taxonomy (GTDB): domain Bacteria; phylum Pseudomonadota; class Alphaproteobacteria; order Micropepsales; family Micropepsaceae; genus Rhizomicrobium. The sequence continues at coordinate 468 of PKWC01000197.1, forward strand.
GCAGATGCCACATCGGACTCGTAAAACCGGTTGACCGAGAGCGAGCGGTAGCGCCAGTCGACCGTCAGGTCGATGTTTTCGGTCAGCGAATAACCGAAGCCGGCCATCCCCTGCCACATGAAGCCCTGATTCACGCCGGAGGCCAGATGGCCGCCCTGGACAAGAGGAATATCAATGGCACCATCGCCGATACCAGCGCCGGCGCCGATGGTGAAGTCCCAGCGGTCCGTGATCGGAAGGTCGTAGGCGACATTTTCCAGCACCGAAACGATCTGCGCCTTGCCCGACGTGGTCGCATTGGTGGCGTTGACATCGTGGTTCACCCAGCCGATCTCGCTCTCCAGCCGTATCCGGTTGGGAAAGCGGTAGCCCAGCGAGCCTGTGATAAGCGCAGCTTCACTGGTATCGATCTTATCGATCTTCTTTCCCGAACTATCCAGCAACGGACTCTGCGGAACCTCGAGGCTCTTCATATTGTCCAAACCGGCGCCGAGATCGATATACCATCCCTGAGCGTCGCTCGCCGCCGCAGGACCTGCCAAGGCGATGAGGGCAACTCCCGCCAGAGCCAACATTCGAGCTTTCATCGTAAACCCCCGTGTAAACCACCGACGGGCGGGCGAACCCCACCGACGCGTCAGGGATGTCGAATACACTTTGGATGATGGCTAGCAGCAATGTCCACTGTCGCCAACCGCATACGGGACCGGGCTCAGGAATTCCCCCGAGCCTGTGGCTGCCCTGCAACATTGGGTTAACCCAGGTGTGGAAACCGGTCGCGGCCGGCGCTGCACAGGAATGCGTACCGTCCCGGGGATATCCACAAGTCCAGTGGGGGTTCGGCGCGTTGGTGCGCTTCCAAGGCGCGAAGAATCTCGGCCCGTGACTCGACATGGAATTGTCTCAGCCAAAACCTCAGCGCGGCGGCGCCGAGCCGTCCCAATCCCGCAAAATCGCCGAAATCCACGATGTGAAGCCGTCCCTCGGCCGACAATGCGGCGTTGGCCGCCCTCATCGCGCTCCGCCAATCGGGAATCATGGAAAGACTGTAGGAGAAGATCGCGCAGTCGAACGGCTGCTGTTCTCCAAAGAGCCCCGGGGTGAGATGTTCCGCATAGCCGAGCCTGAGCGTGATGCGGGTGGCGAGGCCGGCCCGCTCCACCGCCCGCGCCGCCGTTTCCAGCATGGCTTGCGAAGCATCGAGGCCGAACAGACGCGCGCCCGGATAGCGCCGGGCCACCGCGATAAGGTTGCGCGCAGTGCCGCAACCGATCTCGATGGCGCTGTCGGTGGAACTGAGATCGAGCCCCCGAATGAGTCTGTCCCGTCCGACGAGGTAGTAACGTCGGGTCAAATTGTAGAAATACCGCTGCCGCCGATAGACGCGGTCCATCAACGCGCCATGCCCACCGCCGCTCATGAAGCAAACCGCCAAGACGCCAAGGCGCCAAGGGGCCAAGAGTGATCACGCGAAGCCGCGGAGCGCGCGGAGCAGTGCCGGCCCGTAAAGTCTCGACGATGAAAAATTGCGCGCGCACGTGGTCGGGTTAAGCCNNTGGCGTCTTGGCGGTTCACTCTGCGGCGAAGGTTAGGGTTGGCGGCAATAGACGTGGAAGCCGCCATAGATCGAAGAGCGGTCGCGGGCATGAAAGGACAGGCTCGCGCTTTCGAGATACTGCCATGGCGCCAGAAGCTCGGCGGGCAGTTTGCGCGCCAGCGGAGAATCCTCGCCGGCCGTTCGGAAGATCACCCTTGCGTCGCGCGCATCGGCGGTGCGGTCGATTTCGCGCCACAGCGCGGCAAGCATCTCCGGCGTCATCCAGTCCTGCGCGTCGAGCAGTACGTAGCGATGCAGCGAGCCCGGCGCCTGCGTTTTCAGGAAGTCGACGAGAGAGGCATGGTGCACTTCGACGCGATGGGTTCTTGCCCGAATGGAATCGTAAACATCCTCGCGCAGATAGGCAGGCACGGCCTCGCGGTGCTCGACGTCGTAGGTGCGCGCAAAGGCCTGCCAGGCGAAGTAATTGCCGGCCATCGGAAAGTCGCAGGCGAGCTTCTCGACTCGTCGCCTGAGGACCGACACCGCATCGCCGTTTGAAGCGGCGACCAGTTCGTCGTACTGCGCCGGCGGGATGCCGAGCGCGTAAAGCGACACGGGCGTCCGCGAAAGAAAACGGATCGACTTGTAGTCGAAGAGGGGCGCGATGGTGCGTTCGAAATGGGCGCGCTGCTCGGCGGCCGTGCGCGCCGTCACCAGCCCCTCGAGCCTTTTGCCGTGCAGGCGCGCGACGACGTGAAGGACTCCGATGAACCGTCCGAGCAGGCCGTAGCGATAAAGGTTGCGCGCAAACATGTTGATGCGGCGCCCGCGCAGGGGAATATGCTTTTCCCAGTAGCGCCGCGTTTCGGGATCGAGCCGGAAACTGAGGAAATTGTCGAAGGCTTTGCGATTGGCCTTGTCGTTGGCCTGGCCGAAGAAACGGAAGAAATCCTCATAACTTGGCAGATTGCCGAGCGCCGCGAGTTTCAGCCGCGTCAGCGCGACATGGTTCCTGTTGAGGTCTACGGCAATGATCTTCTCGGGATCGGCGGCCAGATAATTGAGAATATTGCAGCCGCCGGAGGCGATCGTGATCACCCGGTGATGAGGCTTGATCTCGAGCGCTTCCAGATCGACATCGGGATCTTCCCAGATCTGGTTGTAGACGAACCCCTTGAACATCAGCGTGAAGAGCCGCTCGAGCGCGCCGCGCTTGGTGGTCGCCGGGCGCGTATGGGCGGCGCGTTCGAGCAGCGTGTTGGCCATGGATGCCGGGGGTTGCTCTCGGGGCTTCGGAAATTAAATCGGGTGCAAGTATCTAGGCCCGAAGCCGTGGATGCAAAGCCTTTTCCGGAGCGAAAATGAAGGGGCCTCCAAAAGTGTCATTCCCGCTTCTCAGGC
>PKWC01000144.1 GCA_003131925.1 Alphaproteobacteria bacterium
CGGGCATCGTCGATCCGACCAAAGTGGTGCGCATTGCGCTTCAGGATGCGGCAAGCGTTGCAGCACTCCTGATTACCACGGAGGCAATGGTCGCCGACCGTCCGAAGAAGGAATCGCCTCCCCCGATGCCGGGCGGCGGCGGNNGGCCACCCAACTTCATGCGAAAGGGCCGGAGGAAACTCCGGCCCTTTTTGCTCGAGGATGAGTCGGCCACCATGCCGGAAGCGCGATCGCCCGCTGAGCCGGGCGTCGACACGGCACCCTTCAGCGATCCGGACCTCGTTGCAGAGCTTCCGGAAGCGGAGATATATCGGCGGGCGCTTGCTCAAGGCTGCGCAGGATCGCGTGAATGCTCACGGCTCCATCGACTTTGCGGGCGCGTAGGGCGTGAATGACCCGAGCTCGCAAACCTCACCCGATTCGATCACCTTGATTGCCTGCGCGTTGTCGCAGATTTCGTCCTGGTGAGTCACAAATGTAAAGCCGTGGAGCATCAAACCCGGACAGGGTGACTTCAAGGTGTTTTTCCAGACCTTTCCATCGCGCATATAGAAAAGAACGGTCTGGGGATTGACCACATGCGTGTGGTCGACCGGATCGTCCGGCGAATCGAATGGCCGCAAACAGACCGGACCGGACTTTTCCATGGGCTGAGCCTGCGCCGATGTGGCGGCGAGAGCGGCAAGGAATGCCGCGACGACGAAGACTTTCATTTACATTCTCCCAGATACGCCCCTGCCAACGCCATTGTGGCCCATCCGGCGCACCCGTCAATGCACGTCCACGTGTGCCGGCCACATGGAAAATAACGCTTAAAAATCCCAGATGGGCCAACCCACGTCGCGAAAATGCCGACCCATCAGGGCTGCGATCCTGGCTTGAGGGCTACGGGAACCAGCGGTCCCATCTCGCACACGGCGCCCGAGCGGATAACGCGGATGGTCTGCAGATTGCCACAAATATTGTCAGGCGGCGTCGGGCCATAAACGAAGCCGTTGAAGGAGAGCTCGGGACAGTATGAGACCAAGGTCGTGCTCCAGACCTTTCCGTCTTTCATATAGAAAAGGATCGTCCGGTTGTCCGGCGCTTTGGTGTGATCGATGTCCAGCGTGCGAATGCAGATCGGCGGAGTTGCCGGCGCCGCCAATGCCGCGGCTGGTGCTGCGAGCGCCAGCAATGCAGCCAACAGTCGACGGATTCTCATCTCAAAGCTCCTCGATTTCTCCAGTCTACCGCCGCCATTCTATTGCGGATCGTCGCTTGGGTAAGCCTGGTCCGGCGGGTCCGCTATCGGCGGTTCGTCTTCGACGTCGGCGCCGGGTTCCGGATGGCCGGAACCGAAATCCGGAACATCGCCCGGAGCTGATTCGGAAGCGCCGCCACTGCGATCGACATTCGAAGGTCCCGCGCCGGGCGAACTCAGATCCTTGGCGGGCGGCGGAGCAGCCTCGTCCACCTCGCCCATGACCGGATGCGAGGGCACCTCGACCGAATTGTCGAACATTCCGGGCGGAGCCGAGTCAGATACGTCGCTGCGCGGTTGCCCCGTCGCTGGGCGCGCGTCCGCATGACCGGTTCCGGCATGCTTTCCGGATTTCCGCTCCTCCAGCCGGGCCTCGAGACTCTGCAGTTGAGGCGACGGATTTGTTTCGTCGACGACTCGCACGCGTTCGAGACAGGAGTCGACTGCCATGTCGGCAAGGTCGGAAATGCCGCATTCCGACATCAGCTGAGCAACATCGTTGTCATGCGCGGCTGCCGAAGCGCGTGAAGTGGCGCCCGAAAGCACCAGAATTGCCAGAAGACTCTGCCAGGCCATCCGCATCGAATTTACCCTTGGTCTACGCGCCCCGAACGATCATCGTCCCCTGATTCGGGCACAAGCAAGGCGGCCTCCCCGCTTGCCTTGACTCGGTGGCGGGCGTTCCCGATGTTCCGCTCCTTCCGCAAAGGAGCCGTTCCCGTGCCTTCGTCCCGCGTGACCATATCCCTGCCCGACGGCAAAGCCATGACCTTCGCGGCGGGGGTGACGGGCGCGGAGATCGCGGCTTCCATCGGCCCCGGACTCGCGAAAGCCGCCCTCGCGGCGGAGGTGAATGGCGAGCCCTGGGACCTCTTCCGGCCGATCGAGGCCGACGCGCGTCTGCGCATCATCACCCGGAAGGATCCCGAAGCGCTCGAGTTGATCCGCCACGACGCGGCGCATGTGCTCGCCATGGCCGTGCAGGACATCTTCCCGAAGACGCAGGTGACGATCGGGCCTGCCATTGAAAACGGATTCTACTACGATTTTGCCCGGGACCAACCCTTCACGCAGGACGATCTCACGCGGATCGAAGCCCGGATGCGAGAGATCGTGGAAGCGGATCTACCGACGCGGCGCGAAGTGTGGCCGCGCGATGAGGCGATCGCGCATTTCGAAAAAATGGGCGAGCATTACAAGGCGGAATTGATCCCCGGAATCCCCCCCGGCGAAGACGTCTCGATCTATTTTCACGGGAGCTGGCACGACCTCTGCCGTGGTCCCCACTTCGTCTCAACGGGCAAGATCGGACAGGCGTTCCGCCTGACCAACGTCGCGGGCGCCTATTGGCGCGGGGATTCGAAGAACGCCCAGCTGCAGCGCATTTACGGCACCGCATGGCGCGACGAGAAGGAACTCGAAGCCTATCTTCATCGGCTCGAGGAAGCGGAAAAACGCGATCATCGAAGGATCGGCAAGGAACTCGAGCTCTTCACCTTCTCGCCGGATGTCGGCGCGGGCCTGCCGCTCTGGATGCCGAACGGCATGGTGATCCGCCAGGAGCTCGAATTCCTCGCGCTCCAGGAAGAGCGAAAGGACGGTTATCGTCGCGTCGCCACACCTCACATCGCGAAGGATGCCCTGTACCTTCGCTCGCGTCATCTGCACTACTACAAGGAGGACATGTACGCGCCGCTCGATATTGACGGCGAGAAATATTACCTGCGGCCGATGAACTGCCCGCNNGCGACCCGGCATTCCTATCGCGAGCTTCCGGTACGCATCGCGGAATACGCGCAGGATTACCGATACGAAGCCTCGGGCGGCCTCTCCGGACTCATGCGCGTGCGCGGCTTCTGCCAGAACGACGCGCACATCTATTGCCGCTACGATCAGGCAAAGGAGGAATTCATCAACGTCATGCGCCTGCATGCGCGCTACTACGATCTGATGGGAATCAAAGAATACTACATGCGGCTCTCGCTCCCCGACACCGCAAACCTCGAGAAATATATCGACGAGCCGGAGAGATGGCTGACCGCGGCGGAGATTATCCGCGACGCTATGAAGGAATCTGGATATCCCTACATCGAGGCCAAGGGCGAGGCCGCGTTCTACGGGCCCAAGGTCGATTTCATGATCAAGAGCGTGATCGGCACCGAATACGCGATCTCGACGAATCAGCTCGATTTCCTTGCGACGCAGACTTTCGGGCTTGCCTATGTCGGCGAGGACGGAAAAGAACATCCCGTCTATGTCATTCACCGCGCGCCGCTCGGAAGTCATGAAAGGTTCACCGCGTTTCTGATCGAGCATTATGCGGGCGCTTTTCCCGTTTGGCTCGCGCCCGTTCAGGCGCGCATCGTGCCGATCACCGACCGCGTCAGCGAGTATGCGCGAAAGGTGGAGAAGCGCATGCTGGATGAGCCGGTGTTCAACGGCACGGCCGGATTGCGCGTCGACACCGACTTCTCGGGAGAACGCATGCAACGCAAGATTCGCGAGGCGCAGACCCGGAAGATTCCCTACATGCTTGTCATCGGCGACCGCGAAGCCGAAAGCGGAACGGTCGCCGTGCGCCTGCGTTCCGGCAAGGATCTGGGAGCGATGCCGCTCGAAACGGTGATCGCCCGCATCAGGCAGGAAGCCGAAAACCGGCACGACATGGCCGAATAGACCTTGCCAATCGCCGACCGTCGCCTATTCTCTCGTCGGGACTGCCGCCGCCCGGCGGGTGGTCGCTGGTGCGTGTGTGAATCAGAATCAGCACCGCCATGGGGATTTCGCCGCGCTACCGACCCTGACGGCATTTCGCGAGGGCCTTCCTGCGAAACAGCCACCCACGGTCTTGCAACAAGGAGAGAGTCATAGTCGCCAGACGTAGTTCATTTCCCGCCCCGGCTCCGGCCAAGGACGGGCCACGCGTGAACGAGGAAATATTCGCACGCACCATCCTTCTTATCGGAGCAGATGGACACAAATTCGGCGAGATCGGAACCGACGACGCCCGCGCCATCGCTGAGGAGCAGGGTTTCGATCTTGTGGAGGTCTCGCCCGAGGCCGCGCCCCCCGTCGTCAAGCTCATGGACTACGGGAAATTCAAATACGAGCAGCAGAAAAAAGCGGCCGAAGCGCGCAAGAAACAGAAGGTCATCGAGCTCAAAGAAATCAAGATGCGCCCGACCATCGACGATCACGACTACGACGTGAAGATGAAGTCGATGCGCCGCTTCTTCGATGAGGGTGACAAGGTCAAAGTGACGCTGCGCTTCCGCGGGCGCGAGATGGCGCATCAGCATCTCGGCATGGAACTTCTGCGCCGCATTCAGACCGATGTCGATCCGATCGCGAAGATCGAGCAGTTTCCGAAGATCGAAGGCCGGCAGATGATGATGGTGCTTGCGCCAAGGTGACCCCTCACCCCGCTCAAGTGGTTGCACCTGCTCCTCCGTTTTCTCTCTCCCACAAGGGGAGAGCGTATTCCGTGTGCTGATTTTCCGCCACTGATGCAGGACTCGAAATTCCCTCTCCCCTGCGGGAGAGGGATGCAGATACGGGCGGCGAATTCTGCTCAAGAGCGGGTGAGGGGTCTTCGGAATTTCACGTTGCGCGTTTAAGCGCCCAAATTCAAAATTCGTTCGACCAACTCCGAAAACGAAATTCCCGCTTCTGCGGCCGCCGCAGCGAAGCCCGCTTCGGGTTCGAGGCAGGGATTGGGATTGATTTCCAGAATCATTGGTGCGCCTTCCGCAGCGAGGCGGAAATCGACGCGTGCATAGCCACTGAGCGAGAACAGCCGCCACGCCGCGCATGAGAACTCGGCGAGCGAGCGAGCGAGCGGCGGCGTCTGCTTCTCGATACCGAATACGCGCGGGGTGCCGGAACTGTCCGGCGAGCACGAATCCCATTTTGCGGCGTAGCCGACAACGCGGGGTCGATCGGACGCCCAATTCTCGAATTGAATTTCCGCGATCGGCAGCACGCGCAGTCCGGCCGCCTCTTCGAGAAGCGAGATGTTGAATTCGCGACCTGCGAGATAGGCTTCAGCGAACCATGCGCCACCGTGGCGTGCCATGCATTGCGCCGCGCGTGCGCGCACGCGACCGCTTCCGACAACCACCGAGTCGTCGTCCAGTCCAAGCGACGCGTCTTCGTTGGCCGATTTGACGACATAAGGGCGGTCTTCGACGAGACCCTCCCAGTGAGGCGGCTCCGCCCATTCCGGGGTTGGGAGGCCGCACGCATGGAGAATCCGCTTCGTATGGGGCTTGTTCGCAAGAGAGGCGAGCGCCACCGCCGACGCGCCCGTAACGGGAACCCGACGCCTTTCCAGCATCGAAGCCGAGAGACAGGCGAGATCGCCCTGCCCGAATACGCTCTCGACGAGATTGAACACGATGTCCGGACGCGCGTCGGCGAGAATGGAATCCAACGCAGCCGGTTCGGCGATGAAGGCCCGCTGTTCGATTTCGTGTCCGCGCTCCTCGAGTGCGTTGGCGACGGCTTTCGCAGTGAGAAGCGTGTCCAGCTCGTCGGGCGACGAGTTGGGTGCGACATCGGAATGCAGAACAAGAACGCGCATTCGCCTAGCTGCGCAGAGGTTGTTGAGAAAGCTCAGGATGACGGCGCTGAAACGCCTCCATGATGCGGGCGATCAGATCCACGTAGGCGAGTCCCTTGAACCTAGCGATGAAGACAAGGTCCGAACGCTCCGGATTGAGACCCGCGAGCGGATTGACTTCGATGAAATGGGGACGCCCACCTTCGTCACTGCGGATGTCAACGCGGCCGCCGTCGCGGCAACGAAGCGCGCGCCAGGCGGCGAGCGCCACCCGTCCCGCTTCCTGCGCTTCGCTGTCGTCCACGAGCCGGTAATCCATCCGCCCTTCGAAATGCTCCTTGTTCTCGTAGCCATAGCCATGCGCCGCGGCATTTTCTGTCCACAGCACTTCCATGATGCCCAGGACCTCGGCCCCGTTCTGCGTGCCCGTAATCCCGACGGTGAATTCCCGCCCAGGCAGATAGGCTTCCACGAGCACCGGCTGCTGGAATCGTTCCAGCAATTCCCCTGAAACACGCTCAAGCTCGGCTCTGCCATTCACTTTCGAATGCGTGCCGATACCCTTGCCGGAACCTTCAGCCACGGGCTTGAGAAACAGCGGGAACGCCAACTCGATGCGCTGCGCGTCGGTAGCGCACTCGATCACGGCGAAGGGCGCGGTCGGCACGCTGCAATCGCGGACTACGCGCTTGGCCATCGCCTTGTCGAGCGCCAACGACAGGGTCAGCGGATCCGAAAACAGGTAGGGCACGTCATAGGCTTCCAGAAGTGCCGGCACCTGCGCCTCTCGTGCCACGCCCTTGAGGCCCTCACAGAAATTGAATACGCAATCCCAGCGCTCGCCGGCCACCAGCCGTTCGGCCAGCGCGCGCACGCCGCCGATGCGATCCGGCTCATGCCCGAGAGATGCGAGCGCGCCGCAGATGCCGGCGATGGTGATTTCGCTGTCGAACTCGGCGGTTTCTTCCTCGCCAAATCCCAAGGCGAGATAGTCGGCCCGGAGGTCGTAGGTCACCCCGACGCGCATGGCTTCGGCTCCGCTACGATACGGCGCGTTCGGGATCCTTCATCCCGAGTGTTCCGCCGGGATCGGGATAGCGATAAATCTTGCCCTCGAAATTGCGCAGCAGGAGATCATCGCCGTCGCGGCCAACGATCGAATCCGGCGCGATCAGGATTTTTCCGCCGCCGCCGGGCGCGTCGACGCAGAAGCTCGGCGACGCATAGCCGGTGGTGTGTCCACGCAATGCGCGGATGATCTCGATTCCCTTCTCGACGCTGGTGCGAAAATGGCCGGAGCCGCGAATCGGATCACATTGATAGAGGTAGTACGGCTTCACCCGGCGGGCGAGCAGTCCGTGCATGAGGGGCTTCATCACTGCCGCATCATCGTTGATGCCTTTGAGAAGCACCGTCTGGCTGCCAAGCGGAATGCCGGCATCGGCAAGCCGCGCGGTCGACTCCGTGACTTCGGGGGTCAGCTCCCTGGGATGCGTGAAGTGAATGCTCATCCAGAGTGGATGATGCTTCTTCAGCATCTTTGCCAGGCTCTTGGTGATCCGCTGCGGCAGGACCACGGGTATCTTGGTGCCGATGCGCAGGAACTCGATGTGCTTGATCGCGCGCAGCCGTCCGAGCAGCCAGTCGAGCTTGTCGTCGCCGATGCTGAGCGGATCGCCTCCGGACAGCAGCACGTCACGTATCTCGGTATGCGCTTCGAGGTAGGCGAGCGCCCGTTCCCATTGGCGAGTCGAAAACTGGTATTCGCCGCCGGGATTGCCGACGAGGCGCGAGCGCGTGCAGTAGCGGCAATAGGTTGAGCAGGTGCCCGTCGTCAGGAACAGCACCCGGTCAGGATAACGATGCACGAGGCCGGGCACGACCGTATCGTGATCTTCTCCCAGCGGATCGTCGGCTTCGCCCGGCAGCCGCACATATTCGTCGCGGGTCATGATGTGCGTGCGCCGCAGAGGCTCGGCCGGATCGTCGCGGCCCATCAGGCTCGCATAGTAAGGCGTGATGCCGACGGGCAGCGGACCCTCATGGCGGCCGACTGCGGCGCGCTCGTCCTCCGAGAGAACAAAGACGCGCGACAAATCCGCAAGCGAACGGATGCGGGCACGAAACTGCCAGTGCCAATCGTTCCAGTCGGCGGCGGAAGTTCCGGGGTAGAAGCGTTGATAGAAATCGCGCGCCTCGGCGCTGACCGGGAAGCGGAGAGCCGCCTTGCGCGGCTTCGGGCCGATGCTGGGGAGTTGGGTCGCTTCCTCGGCAGGGGTGCCGCGACTGTCGCGCGGCTTGTCATGCAAGGCCCGCAACGGAGGCTTCAAATCGCGCCCCCGCAATAACTGCAGACTCATCTTCCTCTCATGACTGTTCGCGGATCACGCCTCGAAAGCCCCAGCGACTTTCCATCCAACGGCGTGCCGGACGGCGGATATTTAGAACCTTCCTGCACCTCGTCAAGAGAAAGTGCGCGAATACTGAACCACGCGCGAGCTTTCTCAATATAGGTGCGCTTTAGCACGCAAATATTGACAATGAATTACTGAAGAACGTGCAAGTAAAAGCCCACGACACTCCGATTGCGTCGCGCAGCCTCGATTCGAAAGCGGCGAGTGCACGCGAGACGAGAGCCCGCGCAGCAGAACCGAAAACTCGCGCAGCCTTTCACCGACGCGGATGCAGCACGCGACGAGCGGCCGTGCTTTTCACAAATCAGTTTGATGACTGACAGAGGCTGACGCACGCCCGGGCCGTGGGCCGCGATAATCGCGCGCATCATAGAGATCGATGAGGCGCACATGACGGCCGCCGACGGGAATCGAGATGCGCGTGAGCGGCTTCGCCGAATCAAATGTGGCGAGAACACGTCCTGCTGCGTTCGGATCGACGGCGAGCAGCACGCGGACCTGACCAGATTCAAGGCGCAGCGTCATCTCGAAATGATCGCGAATGCGAAGGTCGCGGGCCCACATCCGGATCGGCGTCGGGCACGGGCGCGCATAGAAGAGAAGCTCTGCAACAATGCTGCGATTGTCTGCTGCAATGTAATCGTAGTGCGAAGCGCCTGCTGCGCGCGCGACCTCCCGTCCCAGCTCCCGCCATCCCTCCTCGCGCTTGAAGGCGTTGCCCACACCGGCGGCATCCGCGGCGCCAGGCCAGACGAGGCAGACCCAGAGCGCAAACATCGCGATACCGTCGACGGCAAACGAACCCCAGAGCGCCCAACTCTTCCGCCAGCGGGCGAGCTCGGCGACCGCGAGGGGCGTGGCGGCGATGAAGGCGGTGGCGGCCCAGTTCGCGTTTGCTCCGGCGACATAGGCCTGAATCAGGATCAGAAGGAACGGTGGCAGACTGAATGCCGCCAGAATCATCTCGGGGCCCTCGCGGCCAAACTCGTGCCGCAGGCGCCACAGCGCAGCGATGAAGCCTGCCATCAGAATCGGCCCGAAGACGCCAAACTGCCCGAGCGCAAATTTCGCCATGCCGGTGAGGCTGTAGTGGGCACGCTCCCAGTCGGCGTTGGCCGCCGTGTGCGCAAGCGTCGGGAATCCGTGCTGGGCGTTCCACGCGATGTTGGGCGCAAGAAGGGTGAGACCGATTGCAACGATAACAACGCCGCGCCGGCCGAATACGAGACGGCGGGCCGTTACGGCGATGAGAGCCGCGGCAATTGCGCCCGCGAGAAAATAAAGCATGGCATATTTCGATTCGAGACCGAGGCCGAGCGCCACGCCACAAAGGATCGGCCAGCGCCATCGTTCGTCGTCGCAGCCCTTCAGGAATGCATAAAGCGCTGCGGCCCAGAAAAAGAGGAGCGGGACATCGGTGGAGATAAGGCCGCTCGACCAGGACACGCCGGGAAGCGTCAGATAGGCAAGCGCCGCCAGGAGCGACACGCGCGCATCGAACGTGCGTCCGGCAATCCCGAAAATCACAAGCGAGGTTGCGGCGTGGAACAGCGGCGAAGCGATGCGGATCGCCCATTCGGCGTCGCCGAGGAGAGCGGTCGACAGCCAGATGATCCACGCGATCATCGGCGGCTTGGAGAAATAGCCGAGGTCGGGCGTCTGGGCCCACCACCAATATTGCGCCTCGTCGGGATGAAGCTCGAGAGGCGACAGCGTGAGCACGACACAGCGAACCAGCGTTAGCGCCGCAACGATTCCAAGAGCGAGCCGGAAACTGGAGCGCCCTTCGTCGTCTGGATCGGCCCTGTGCATCAATTCCCCGGTGTCGCGGGCGTTCGCAGCGATGACGTTACGCGATAGAGAATGACTCGCTCTTTGCGCCCGTTCGAATAGTCGAAACCGGAGACTTGACCCAGCTGCCGGTCTGCAGCATGGAATGACGAGAGCTCATGGAGAAATATCGGCTCAGCCCGTCCGTCGACCAGCGCCAGCCCGCCATGAGCGGCCACCACTCCGGCAGCGCCGTCAGCCGACTCGATGCGCGTGTCGCTTCCCAGCGCAAAGACAAGGCTTGGTTCCACATATCCGGCGACCACCGGGGGAGGATCGTCAGGGCGGCGGTTGTCCGCGACGAGCTTTGCCGCGCGCGGGCTAATCCACATATCATGGAGTTGCGGCGCCACCGCAAACGCCAGGAGCAGGTAAAATGCGACCGCGGAAGCGATGGCTGAAGTTGCCGCGGAGTCCACGCGCCGCCGAATCAGGAAAACGATCGCAGCACATGACGCCACTAATGCAAGCACAGTGCCCGCAATCAGGGGCCAATTGATCGCGCCGCCGAAACGCAGCGGCAGAAACAGCGAAGCGGCGGCAAGCGTCAAGGCAGCCAGACCGAATTGCGCGCCGGCGGCATAGTGCAGCACCGGAGTTCGTCGCGTTTCCAATTCCCGGTTCGATCCGGCGCCCCAGAGCGCGCACAGAATCGCGAGTGCCGGATAAACCGGAAGGATGTAGTGAGGCAACTTTGTCGGCACGAGTTCGAACATCAGCCAGGCCGCGCCGCTCCAGGCGAGCAGATAGCGGTTGACCGGGTCGCCGCGGCGGACAATCGCGGAGCCGACAGCAGGTATCAAAAACACGGTGGCGGGCCAGAAGGTGAAGCTCGCAAGAACCAGATAGTAACCGGGAGGCGCGCCGTGCGATTCCTCGCCGCCCAGAATCTTCGCCGCGAAATCGTGGCCGAGGGATTGCTGGTAGAACGCCCCATGGCTTGCAAGGCCGATCGCAATCGCCCAGGGCGCGACGATCGCCGCTGCGAGCACCAGGCCGGGCAACGGCCTTGTGCCACGCAACCAGCGCCAATCGCGGTCCCATAGCGAGAGCGCGAGCGCCGTTGCGGCCAGCACGGCGAGGATGATGGGACCTTTCAGCAGCACGCCGATGCCCAGGGCGGCCCATCCGGCGAGAATCGCCGCGAGACGTGGATTCCCATATCGCGCATCCCGCGCGGCGAGGTAGACCCGCATCATCATGGCCTGTGCCGCAACGATTGCGGAAAGCAGTGCGGCATCCGTTGTCGCGATGTCGCTCTCGGCGGTCAGAAGCAACGTCGATCCGAGCAGGGCCGCGGCCATAAGGGCGGTCTTTCGCGAAGCAAAGACGCGGGCGCATTCATAGGTGAGGATCAGCGAGAGGATGCCGCCGAGCAGCGAGGGCACGCGATAGACGGAAATGCGGCTGCGCAATGCCGGGCCCGCGAGCGTCGCGGCGGCCGCCTGCAGCCAGTAGATTCCGATCGGCTTGTTGTAGCGCGTGCCGCCCGCAAAACGGATATCGATATAGTTTCCGGTTTCTGCCATCTGCCGCGACGCCTCCGCGAAGCGGCTTTCGTCGCGGTCGAGCGGTGGGAGCGTCGAAAGACCCGGGAGCCATGCGAACATCGCGAGCAGCAGGAGCGCCAGCACCGGTCTTCTGGCCGCGCGCTCCAGCCACGGCGCAGCTGAACCCGTCGCCTGCGCCGCCCCCTCGGTCATGTGAGCCTCCGACTCCCGCGTGTTCGTCGCCACGGCCTCGCGGACGCACGCTCCGGTCCAGGCCTGTTTCCGCGCGCTTTGCACCTGTATAAGCCCCGCGGCCGGGCAACGGCGCCGGGGTCCGTCCAGTCTGCAGAAACGGGCTCTGCACCGCGCGATTCGCATTCTATTGTACGGCGGGAGCGAACGGAACCTTCAGCGATGGCGGTCGCATTATCGGTGGTCGTGCCGGTCAAGGATGAAGCAGAGAATGTGGGACCGCTCGCGCGGGAAATTGCCGACGCTGTCCGCCATGACGCTTCGGTCGAGATCATCTTCGTCGATGACGGCTCCGAAGACGACACGGCCGCGCGGCTCAAGCATCTTCAAATCGACATCCCTTCGCTGCGCATTGTCCAGCACAGCCGCAATGCCGGGCAGAGCCGAGCGCTGCGCAGCGGCGTGCGCGCGGCGCATGGGATCCTCGTCGTTACACTCGACGGAGACGGCCAGAACGATCCCGCCGACATCGCCAGGGTGCTGGCGCCGTTTCACGCCGAGGCAGATTCCACGCGGATCGGCATGGTGTCGGGCGTGCGCGTGAAACGGAAGGACCCGCTTGTGAAGCGACTCGTCTCCCGGCTCGCCAACCGATTCCGCATCCGGATGCTGCGCGACGGCGCCACCGATGTCGGCTGCGGACTCAAAGCGTTTCGGCGGGACGCCTTCCTCGCCCTTCCCTATTTCGATCACATGCATCGCTATCTCGCCGCGCTCATGCAGCGCGAGGGCTACGAGGTGCGCTTCGTGGATGTTGGGCATCGCCCTCGCCTGCACGGCCGTTCGAAATATGGCGTGTGGGACAGGCTGGTCGTAAGTATCGCGGACATTCTCGGCGTGCTCTGGCTGCAGAAGCGCTTTCGCGGCGCGGTCGAGACGAGGGAGTTGTGATGCAGTTTCACGCCTTGCTGACCCCCGAACGGATCTGGCTGGCGATCGGCTTCGCCGGGCAGGCGTTGTTTGCCTCCCGCTTCATCATCCAATGGTTCAAGAGCGAGATGGAGGGGCGGAGCGTCATTCCCCTCGCCTTCTGGTATTTCAGCCTGGGGGGCGGAATCGTGTTGCTCGCCTATGCCATTTACAAGAAGGATCCTGTTTTCATCATCGGCCAGGCGAGCGGCCTCCTCGTCTACAGCCGCAATCTCTATCTGATCTTTCGCGAGCGTAGCCTGCTGCGCGAAGCGGCAACGCACCCTTCCCCCGGTTTAACCGGGGGACCGAGCTCAGGGTGAGGACGTAACTTAAAGCGCCTTCATGCTGAGCCTGTGCTTCGACAGGCTCAGCATGAGGACAAAATCCCCACCCTGAGCCAGTCGAAGGGTGAGTTGGTCGAAGGGTGAGTTGGTCGAAGCGTGAGTCTGAAGAGGGGAATCTCAAATGTTCCGTGTCTTTCCAGTGCTGCTGATCGTCGTCGTCATCTACAACCTCGTCGCGGTGGCCCATGGCCTCGCCGGCAACGATGCGATGCAGACGTTTCTTTCGCGCGAGCACCAGACCTTCCACATGTTTTCGGGGGATTCGTGGGATTTCAGCCTCGGCGATCTCGTGCTTACGCTTGGCTTCATCTGCCTGTTCATCGAAATCGTGAAAGCGACGCGAACGTCGCGGCGCGCTCTCGTCAATCACGGACTCTCCATGCTCGTTTTCGTCATCACCCTGATCGAGTTCATCGTCGTGAAGGGCTTCTCGACCTCCGTCTTCTTTTTCATCTTGATCATGACGGCGTTCGACGTGGTGGCGGGCTACACGATTTCCGTCGTGTCGGCCGAGCACGATCTGGGCGTGGGCCGGGCGGGAACGGACTGAATTTCCGACGGAATCTTGCCCGAGCCGGACGGGCCGCTATAGTCCCGGCCCTTTCCCGGGCGCGATGCCCGGATGTTGCGGACAGGTGGCCGAGCGGTTGAAGGCGCACGCCTGGAAAGTGTGTAGACGGTGACGAATCGTCTCGAGGGTTCGAATCCCTCCCTGTCCGCCATATGAAGTTATAAGTTATTGATTTTATGAGTTATTTTTCAACGCTTTGACTTTAGCCTTAAGAGACACCCATACAGCTCACGACGCTTCAATTGCCAGGGCGTGTTTCCCGCACGCTGCAAACCCTGCGCTGCGCGTGGCGCGTCAGCGGTGGCGCGGGACCGAAATCACCACCGCAGTAACGTTGTCGCTCGCCTGCTTCGCGAGTGCGGCGTCGATGAGTGCATCGGCGATCAGGCTTGGCGAGAGATCGAAGGCGGCGGCGATCTCCGTGTCCGAAAGCGTTGCCGAGAGGCCGTCGCTGCACAGCAGATAAAAATCTCCCGGCTCGACACGAGCGGTGAGGCTTTCGATTTCGAGGGTGTCGCAATCGGCGCCGACAGCGCGTGTGATGACGTTCCGCTGCGGATGGCGCCCGGCTTCGCTCGCCGTCAGCCTGCCCGTGTCCATCAGCTCCTGCACCAGCGAATGATCGCGCGTGAGCAGAGCGACTTGCCCGTCGCGATGACGATAGGCGCGGGAATCTCCCACCCAATGACAGCTCAGCCTTTCCCCGCGCAGAACCAAAACGACCGCCGTGCTGACGATCATGGAATGGTTGTGCTGTTCGCGCGCGCAGCGGCGCAGAAACAGGTGAGCCTTCTTCAGCGCGCGCGCAGATTCGCGCACGATTGTTTCGTCGGAAAGTCCCGGCGGCAGCCTCTCGAACTCGTCGACAATGACCTGTGACGCCCGGCCGCCGCCCTCATGCCCGCCGGCGCCGTCGGCCACGAGCCATAGCCCCAGGGTGTCCCGGGCGAGATAGCGATCCTGGTTAACGTGCCGCACCGACCCTGTGTGGCTGACGCTCCACGAACGTACAGAGCCGACATTATCTGGTGCGGAGTGCCGGTCGCGTGTTGCGCAATCCATGCTTTCGCCGAGGGTCATCGCTCCGAACGGCACGGCAACGAGGCGGCCCCTCATCGCGGTCGCGTTTCTTCTCGAGGTCGCACGCGTTCCCTCGAGTTCCCTCAGCTAAACAGACGGTAATTAACGGCGTGTCAACTCGCGCGTGAAAACATGTTCATGCTGGGTTCCGTGCGGAAACACCGCGGCTGGCGCTGTTTTCCGGCGCGGAAGGAGCGGCCCTGGGGTACTGCGAAACCGGTGCTCCGCGATAATGCGCAGGAGCTTGGTACGCAACGATGCGTTCGCATAACGAGATCGCGACCGGCCATCGCAATTCGGCAATCTCCGCAGCAACAAGCCACATTGCGGAACCGCCGCAGGCTGCCGATGCGCCCACGCGGCCTGCCAGGAAACCGCCTGCCTTCGCGGTCGAACATCTCAGAGAGGCGATCGCGGGCGGCCATGTCGTTGCCGAGTACCAGCCGAAGGTCCCTTTCGACCCGACGCTCGATTCCTATGGCGTCGAGGTGTTGTGCAGGCTTCGCCATCCCGCCTTCGGACAGCTTTACCCGGACGTCTTCATTCAACTCGCCGAAAAGAACGGGCTGATCGCCGAACTAACCGATGCCGTCGTACGGCAGGCGTTTTCCGACTGGCGCAAATGGTACGAGCACGGGCTGACGATGCGGCTCGCGATCAACGTCTCGCCCGAGCTCCTGGATGGCAGCGCCTGGGCCGACCGCTTTCTCACATGCTGTGACGAATTCGGAATCGCCACGGAGTACATTACGCTGGAAATCACCGAATCGTCGTCCAAGGCGGCGAGCGAATCCGCCGTCGACGTTCTCGCCAGGCTCAAGCTGAAAGGGATTACCCTTTCGATAGACGATTTCGGCACGGGATTCTCCTC
The DNA here is from genome assembly GCA_003131925.1 of Alphaproteobacteria bacterium. Taxonomy (GTDB): domain Bacteria; phylum Pseudomonadota; class Alphaproteobacteria; order Micropepsales; family Micropepsaceae; genus Rhizomicrobium. The sequence goes on from PKWC01000144.1 coordinate 15,569, forward strand.
GCTTGCGACGCTCTACCGGCTGCCGTTTGGCGAGCTGAAGATCGACAAGTGTTTCGTCATGGAGCTCGAGCGCGACCCGGCCGCGAGAGCGCTCATCGAATCCACCGTCGAAATGGCGCAGCGCCTGGGACTCAAGGTGACGGCCGAAGGTGTCGAAACCGATTCGACCTTCGCCCAGTTGCGGCTGATCGGCTGCGACGATGCACAGGGCTGGTTCATCAGCAAGTCGCTTCCTGCCGACGAGATTCCGTCCTTCTTCGCTGGGTGGAAGAAAACGCGCGGCACACCCGGAGACGGCAATCCTAGTTTTGCCTCGAAGCTCGCGGCCATTCAGAACCTGCTCGACGAAGCCGCGATGCCGGGCAACGCCAACGAGACTTTGATGCTGTCGGCGACGCAGTTCCTCGAGCCGGACGCCTCGATTCTGGATATCGTCGCCGCGATCCCGCCGCTCGCATTGCAGGGGCGGTTGCTTCCCGCGCTCGCCGCCTGCCACAAGGCGGCCGGCATTCTCAAGACGCGCCACGTTTACGCCGCGATGAAAAAGCACATCCTCGAACTGCAGCGCCTTCTGGAATACCGCCTGCTCGCTAACGGGCCGCTTATCCTCTCGAACGGTTCGCAGACGGCGCATCTTCATCCGCGACGCTCTGCGCTGATCGGGCGGTCCGCCGACGAAAAGCCGGTCGATATCGTCATCAATTGCCGCTGGCTGTCCCGCGGCGAACGCAATTTGTACCTCTATTTCGATCGCGGCGACTGGCTGATCGAAGATCTGGGAAGCACGAACGGAGCGGCTGTCGCCGGTACGATGCTCGCGCCCGGCAATCCGGTGTCCATCTCGCGAGGTTCCACGACCGTGGAAATCGGCCGCTCGAAAACGGGCGAGGCTCCGCTTTCGCTTCGCCTCGAGCGATGCGGCGCCAACCACGAGACGATTACCGTCCGCGCGCTCGCGGGGACCGAATGCGATCCGCTCACCTGGCCAAGCAGGGAACAGGATCTGCAGTCGTTGTGGATCGTTTCGCGCGAGAATGTGAGCGTCGGCGCCGCGCCGTCATGCATTATCCGTACAGAGGATCGCGTCGCCACGATTCTCGCCGACATCCGGTTTCAGAACGGCTACTGGATCGCGCCCCGGCCGGGCGTTGCGCTGACTATCGACGGCGTGACGTTCGAAAGCCCCGTGCCGTTGCCGCCTGATACTACGGTGCAGGTAGGGAGCAGCACGTTTGTCGTTCAGAGCCCCTCGCGCCAGCCGGCGACAACCTGGAAGACGGACGGCTTAAGCGGCCAAGTCGCGGCGGGCCCGTTACGAGCGGTAGGACCCCGCGCGTGAACAGCCGCCCATTCCAAACGAGACCGGTTGCGCGCCGCCTTGCGACTGTGCCGCTTCTGCTGGCGGTTGCCGGCTGTGCGCACGACAGAACCGCGCCCGCGAGCGCCACGTCGCCAAACCGGACGTCCGCCGCGCAGCACGCGCGTGTCGTTGCGACACCGGATCTGTCGCCGGATGACCGCCTCGACTTTGCCGAGGATCTTCTTCAAAAAGGCGATGCCGAGCGCGCAAGGGTCGAACTCAAGGCGTGCCTCGATAAAGAGCCCGACAGCAAAGCGGCAAGGGAGTTGTTGGCAGAGATTGAAACGCCGCTGTCGAAGCTTTATCCGAAGCAGCATTTCTCCGTCACGCTCGGCAGGAGCGAAACACTTTCGGGTTTGGCCGCCACGTACCTTGGCGACCCGCTGGCCTTCTATGGATTGGCCCGGTACAACAACATCGCCCAGGCCGCCATGATCATCGCGGGCGAGCAAATCCGGATTCCAGCGACGGCGGAGGCTCTGGCAGCGCAGAATGGCTTTGTGCGCGGCCAGGCAATGGCCGCGGCAGAGCAGGCGCCGCAGGCGCAGCCTCCGGCGGATCAGGCTTCGGCCCAGAGCATTCCGCCTGCGCCTGCTCCCGCCGCAATGTCCGCGCCCCCTGACCCGTGGAGCGAGTTCAAATCCGCGCTGTCGCATCGGCAGTACAGCGCCGCGGCAAAACTCGCCGACGCAAGCAACTTCAATCCGCGGAACGGCCGGCCCGCCATTCTCGCCGAGACGTACATGCGCGCTGCTGTCTCGGAGAAGAAAACCCGCGCAGCAGCCACGCATGCCCGGAAAGCCGGGGAAATTTTTCTCGCCATCCTGAACCAGCCGGAAAAGGCGCGACCGGCGTTTCAGCTGGCGCTGTCGCTCAATCCCTCGGACGCTGCGGCCAACGCCGGACTGAAGCGCGCAAACGGCCAGGTCGCAGAAGAATACTTTCGCCGCGGGTTCATCGCTTTACAGCGCCAGGATCTGGACGGCGCCATCGCCGCCTGGAACATCGTGCTCTCGATCAACCCGAACTATCGCGACGCGCAGTTGAACCGGGATGAAGCCATCCAGCTCAAGGCCAATCTTCTCAAGCTGAAAGGCTGACGCCAGTGGCTCAGTTTGAATTGCCCCCACGGAACCACGGCTGCGCATCTTCCGTGAACAAAAAATAGAACGCCACAAGCTCCATGAGGCTTGAAACGAGCGCAACGCCGATGTTCGCAAGCGGGAAAGATACGCCCTTCAGGTTGTCCAAAAAACCAAGCGGTAGAGAGGCAATGAATGCCAGCAGTAGCACCCATCGCGCCCAGTTTCGTCTCCGGTAGATGGCAAGCCAGAAGAATGGAAAAAATAGTCCCAGAAACGTCAATGCCGTGGCCGCGATAACAACCAACTGCCTCATGACAACCACTCTCGTCCATGACTCAATATACGTTGGCGGCATGCCGACAAGGGCGATCAGAAATGAAGCCCACCACAACCCCACAAAGCGCCGCACATTTCTTGGCATGTCACGCCGCTTTCTTCTTGTAAGGCCCGCGCTTCGCAGCCGGAGCTTCTTGTGCCGCGATAAGCGCCGCAATGTCCCTCATGTCCCAAACGCGATCCGTCACGCCTGCGGTCACTGAAATGCGTCTCTGCCGGCTAAACGGGCAGTCCGTCTCGGCTCGCCTAAGCCGAGAGCAGAAGCGTTGCGCCGTCGTTTGCCGTTGCTTGGGCCGCGCCTTCCGGAAGCTTGACTTCGCCTTCCGCCTCTGACGCCTGATCGTGTACCGGCGCGGCAACGCGTATCCGTGTGTTCTCGGCCATACGATTGAAGGCGACAAACAATTCGCCGAGTTCGTCGGCGCGTTTCTGCGAGATGCGCCGGTCGAAGTCTCCGTCACCAAAGGCGATGAGGGAATCCCTGAGCAGGCGAATGGATTCCGCCATCAGCCCACCGAAAAAGTAGGACAGGCTGCCGACGGCAACCACCGTGACCAGCCCGACGAAGGCGAGGAGCGCGAGCGTCGCCTGCAGGACGTGCTGCATTCCCGCCTGGCTTACGCCGAGGTGAATGGTGCCGATCGGCGTGTTTTGGAAAAGAATCGGCGTATCAAACAGAAAGATGGAACGGCCGCCCGGAAGCGTGACCGACGATATCGACATCCCCCTGGCGCGCGAAATGGCCGTTTGTCCCGGCGGGCGGACGAACGGCATGCCTGTCAATCCTTTCTCGGTCGAGGCCTGTACGATTCCGCCGTGATCGGTCACCGCGAGGTAATCGAAGCTGCCGCGCGCCTTCGCATCCTGCACGAAAAGCTCCAGCGGCAGCCAGTTCTGGCCGAGAACCGGCAGCGCCGCTTCCACAGCCACGAATTTGGCGAGCGACGCGCCCGAATCGAGGACCTGCGCCTGAAGAACGCGCCGTTCCGCGCCATAGACGATCATCATGCAGGCGGCAATGGTCAACGCCAGCGCCGCGCTTGCGCGCAGCGCGAGTTTCACGCGCAGGGGCAGAAACCGGTTCTGCGTTTCGCGCTTTTTCCGGTCTTCCAATGCCTCCAGTTCCCGCCGGAGCGCTTCCGATACCTCTTTGCCGGTCTGAAACCGCTGCTCCCGACGCTTGTTCAGGAGCTTCATGATCGCCCGATCCAGTCCTTCAGGAACATCCGGTGCGATGGTTGAAGGGGATGGCGGCGTGGTCTGCAGAACCTGCAGCATCAGGAGCGCGAGGTTCTCGTTCTCGAAGGCGCGCCGGCCGGTCACAAGCTCGTACAGAATGGACCCGAGGGAAAAAATATCCGAACGCCCGTCGAGCGGTCGCGCGGCAACCTGCTCGGGAGACATGTACCGCGGAGTCCCCAGCAGCGCGCCGATGTGCGTCTGCTGCAACTCATCAATGGTCGGAAACCGCGCGATGCCGAAATCCGTGAGCTTGACCGTGTCGCCNNGATGTCGCGGTGCACGATGCCGCGGCGATGGGCGTAATCCAGCGCGTCGGCGAGCTGAATTCCGATGGAGAGGATTTTCCTGAGGGGAAGCCGCTCTTCGCTTGCAAGCACGCGCGCGAGCGAATCCTCGTCGAGGAATTCCATCGCGATGTACGGCGTCCCGGCGGCCTGACCCACGTCATAGATAGTCACGATGTTGGGATGCGAAATAGCTCCCGCCGAGCGGGCCTCGCGCTGAAAGCGGGTGCTGAAGTTCGAATCGGCGCTGAATTCCTGCTTGAGGATCTTGATCGCGAGTGTGCGGTCGATCGCGGGATCGTACGCCTTGTACACGAAGGCGGTGGCGCCCTCTCCCACCAGGGACTGGACCTTGTATCTGCCGATCGTCTGGCGCTTCTGGGGCATGTGGCGGAACTCTCGTCAGGCAACGCTGGCGTTCAGCCCTATTGTGCCGCGGGAAGAATTGCTTTCCCGTGTATTTCCGCGGACCCGCCGCGCGACGCCGTTCACCAGTTGTTAGGAGAGTTGGGGGTTCGCGTCCGTCGCCGTTCGCGAGCCGGCCTACTGCGGTAAGACTGTTCGTGCGAACTCCGCCTGTCACGGTCCGGACCTTTGGGGCATCGTTCTTCATTCGCTTGTTATGAAAGGCAGCCTGCGATCAATTCGGCCATCGTCGTGGGCCACCCGCCATCGCCGTCTCGCTTTGACGCGAATTCAACTGCGCTCAGATCGTCGGCGTGTGCGATTCCTTCGCATTCATTCCTGATCTGCGCACGCTCGCTCTTGGGAAGACCTCGCGCCGGCCTAGTTCAGCGCGGGAAATCCCTCCCGGCGTGCTTTCCCGGCGTTGCGAATTCACCCCATGGGGCCACCGCTGTGCCACAGATCCATCTGGATTGGAGCCGCCATCGCCTCTAGCATGGAGAATCACAATCGTTTCAGTAGAAGCCCTTCCGGATCGCGATGC
>PKWC01000149.1 GCA_003131925.1 Alphaproteobacteria bacterium
ACCAGCGGAACGGTCCGATGCCGCGGCAAAACAGCGGGCGGATATAGGCAGGCACGAAGCCTGGAAAATCGAAGGCGTCCGCGACGCCGTCTTCCTTCGCCATCTGGCGGATATTGTTCCCGTAATCGACCGTCGGCACGCCCATGCGGTGGAAGGCGAGCATCGCGCGCACATGTTCCGCCATCGAATGTTTTGCTGCGCGCTCCACGCTCTTGGGATCGCCGGCGCGGGCGCTCTCCCATTGCGTGAGCGTCCAGCCCTTCGGCAGATATCCGTTTAGGGGATCATGCGCCGATGTCTGATCGGTGACCACGTCGGGCTTTACGCCGCGCCGCACCAACTCGGGCAACACGTCCGCCGCATTGCCGAGCAGTCCGACAGAGAGCGGTTTTTTCTCGCGCACCGAGCGCGTGATCATTTCGAGCGCCTCGTCGAGCGACTGCGCCTGGATGTCGAGATAGTTCGTGCGCAAACGCATTTCGATGCGCGAAGGCTGGCATTCGATGGCGAGCATCGAGGCGCCCGCCATCGTGGCGGCGAGCGGCTGCGCGCCGCCCATGCCGCCAAGGCCCGCCGTCAGGATCCAGCGTCCGGCGAGCGATCCGTGGTAATGGCGCCGCCCGAGCTCCGCGAATGTCTCGTAAGTACCCTGAACGATTCCCTGGCTGCCGATATAGATCCAGCTGCCCGCCGTCATCTGGCCGTACATCATCAGGCCCTTGCGGTCGAGCGCATGGAATACGTCCCAATTCGCCCAATGCGGCACCAGATTGGAATTGGCGATCAACACGCGCGGTGCATCCGCATGGGTTTTGAACACGCCCACGGGCTTGCCCGATTGCACGAGCAGCGTCTCGTCGCCTTCGAGCCGCTTCAGCGTCGCCACGATGCGGTCGAAACTTTCCCAGTCGCGCGCCGCCCGCCCGATGCCGCCATAGACGACCAGCTCTTCCGGGCGCTCCGCCACTTCCGCGTCGAGATTGTTCATCAGCATGCGCAACGGCGCTTCGGTCAGCCAGCTCTTCGCGTTCAGTTGCGGCCCGCGGGGCGCGCGGATGGAGCGGGAATTGTCGAGACGGGTCATGTTGGACTCGCGAAGGTGAGGCAGGATTCGAGAATGCGCTGCAGGATTTCGCGCAGCGGCGCCGCGCGCGCGGGACCGTAAGGCGGCGGCCAGTTGTCGGGCGACGGAGATTGCGGCTCTTGCATGTAGCCGCGCATGGCAAGTTCGAGTTGCACGGCATGCACGCCGCGCGCGGGCTCGCCATAATGCCGCGTGGTATACCCGCCCTTGAAGCGCCCATTGGTCGCGCGGGTGAGTTTCTTTCCTCCCCCGCTTACTTTTCCTCCCTTGCACGAAGTGCGGGGGAGGTGGCGCGAAGCGCCGGAGGGGGCAGCGGCCACGCAGCTTCCCGCCAATTTGCCACGATGTATTTTATAGACTACTATCGGCCATGCTCGAGGTGCTAAAGACCGACGCGTTCGACAGATGGTTTCGCGGATTGCGCGATGTGCGCGCCAAGGTGCGAATCGACGAAAGGATCGAGCGGCTTGCCAACGGCAACCCCGGCGACGTGAGGCCGGCTGGCAGCGGCGTCAGCGAGATGCGGATCGATTATGGGCCGGGATACCGGCTCTATTTCGTGCAACGCGGAAAGACATTGATTGTCTTGCTTTGTGGAGGCGACAAGGCGTCACAACGCAGAGACATCGGCAGAGCGATCAAACTGGCGGAAGGACTGAAATCATGAAGCTGAGCAGTTATGACATTGCCGATTATCTCGACAATGACGAGATGGTGGCTGCTTATCTCGATCTCGCGTTCGAGAGCGGCGATATTTCTCGGATCGCCGCAGCCCTCGGCGCCGTTGCGCGCGCACGGGGCATGACGAAGGTCGCAAAGGCGACGGGGCTTTCCCGCGAGCAGCTTTACCGGACGCTCAGCGCGGAGGGAAAGCCTGAATTGGCCACCGTCCTCAAAGTTATGGCCGCATTCGGTGGCGGCCTGAAATCCGATTTTCAGGGTTCAAGGGGTCAGCATGCTTCGCGTCGCTCCAAGTCACGCAAGGCTGCATGACCGGATCAGCCCACTACGTCTGGGCGGAAGCCGAAGCATCTTGAATTGGCAACGGATCGCCGAATTTAAACGAGACGTTTGTTTTTGCGTATCATTCCCGCGCCACCGGTCCGCGCGCAGCGCGGCCGGAGCGTAAACTCCAACGGGAACCTGGCGACAGGATACATATTGCGCCGTTGCTTTTGGGCGGAAGCCGAAGCGTGTCGAATTCGCAAGCGATCGCTGAATTGGTGCGAGACGCCTGTTTTTCGGGCGTCATGCGTATCTGCGCCATACGATCTCCGGCACGAACGACAGCAGGACGATTCCCGGCGTTGCCGAAACGATGTTGTTGAGCGCGTGCGGGCCCAACGCCAAAGCGCCCGACGGCGGTCCATCACAAACGGCTCGCATTCATCCGCTGCGGGCGCGAACTCGGTTTCAGCCTCGACGATCATGTCGCCGCAATTCACCGCAAGATTGCCGATCTGCGGCGTCTGGAACGGGTGATGACGGGCATTGCGTCCCGCTGCAGCGGACGGAAGATCCCGGATTGTCCCATCATCGATGCGCTGTTCGATGACGGCCCCGCCAAGGCGGGACAACAAGGGTTGCGCGCTTGAGGCGGCTGTCGGTGCGTGGAGAGGCCAGGGGGGAGCCTTGGGACGGCGCGCGTCCCGCGCGGGCGGCCAAGCGCACCTACACTTTTCGACGGCTAAAAACCGAGATTTTGACCGAGGGTTCATCTGATCTCCCCCTTGTGGGTAATGCATGATGGCATGATGCATGGCCCGATGATGTGGGGCATGGGGATCGCGTGGATTCTGGTCCTTGTATTCGTCATTCTTGGCATTGCGGCATTGATTAAGTACCTGTTCCTTAGCGGAAAAACGTGAATTTCAAACCTCCCGATCACGAATTATTTATTCCGCGAGTCCATGCTTGAAGGCGAAACCGCCAGAAACTATTGTCATCACCATGTTAATGCAGGTCATAGCGCAACGACTTGTGGCGGCGATTTTGGCGCTCGCAGTTTTTGTCGCGACCGCGCCGGTTGTCGAGGCATCCGCTTCGCCTAAACCGTGTGATTGCCCGTCCATGCAAATGCTCGATCACGGCATGACCCATCATGCGGTTCCGCAAAAGCAGAAGAATGCGCCTTGCAATGAGACGCAGAAATGTATCTGCGGCCTATCGTGCGGAGTGGCGCTAAATTTGCCGCTGCAATCGTTCCAGCTTCAATCATTCGTTCCACCAGACAAGCTTGCGTGGTCTGTCATCAGCGGCGGACCTGGCCTGTTCATCAAACCTGCAATTCCTCCTCCCATCCCAATCGTCTGACAACGGTCCGCCTCACGCGAACCACGCGGATTAGCGCAGAGGATGGCTGAACCAGTCATCGGTCGCGCGAAGCCGTTCCGTCACCTTCGCTGAGAACTGATCAGCTCCGCACGCCCATATGGGCGCGGACGATTGAATTGCATGGAGGAAAAAGTGCGAACATCAACAGCCGCAATACTTGCGGCAATCGCCTTGTTGGCCACCGCGTCGAGCGGCTTCGGTGCAGCCAAAGATTACCAATTCGAGCTTGCGGGACCGTCACAAAACGGCGGCAAGGGCGTCAGCGTCGTTTCGGTGCGGCTGCTCCACTTGCCCGACAAAAGACCGGTCTCTGGCGCGATTGTCATCGAGACCCACGCCGATATGGGTCCTATCGGCATGGGGGCGATGGCGGCTTCAGTCAAGTCGCTGCCGGCGCAACCCGCCGGAACCTACCGCTTCGAGATTCAGAACGGCGCGGTGTGGAAGAAGCCGGACAATTGGGCACTGACGCTTGCCGCAAAGGTGCAGGGCGAGCCCGAGACCGTGCGCGGCAGCATCGTTGTGAGGCTTCAGCCATGAACGTGATCTGGGAGCGCCGACCCCGGAGCGTCCGATGAACGACATCAGACTCTGGAGTGCGGGGGCACTCGTTGCGCTGATGATGGCCGCCGGCGGCGGCTATCTTCTTGGCCGCAATCACGAAGACGCGACCGGCTCCGCTGCGGCGCCTCGAGACGCGAGTACGCCCAAGCCCCTCTACTATCAGGACCCGGGCGGCAAGCCCATCTACTCGCCAACACCGAAGAAAACGCCGGAGGGACGAGACTTCAAACCGGTGTACGCGGAAGGCTCCGGTTCTTCCGGCAATCAACCGGGCTCTGCACCTCAACTGCCCGAAAGACGCACAGCGATTCTCTACTACCGCAATCCCATGGGGCTGCCGGACATCTCGCATGTGCCGAAGAAGGACCCAATGGGGATGGACTACATCCCCGTTCATGAAGGCGAGGAAGATACGGGTGTCGTTCAGGTAAGCCCGGCGCGCTTGCAGATGCTGGGTGTCACGACCGCGCCTGTGACCCAGCGCTCGGCGCTGGCGAGAACCGTCCGCGCGACCGGCGTTATTCAACCCGACGAAAGCAAGCTTGCCGCTGTCACGACGAAGTTTGATGGAGTGGTCGAAAAGCTCTTCGTTTCGACCACGGGAGCGGAGGTGCGCAAGGGACAACCGCTCGCGCGAGTTTGGATTCAGACGCCGGACACTATGATGCAGATTGGTCCCGACGTGATCACGCGCCAGATCGATTACGTGATCGCCTTGCAGGACAAAAACCCAACCGCCATCGCGCAAGCCGCGCACGTGCTTCTCGAGTATGGGATGCCGGAATCGGCGCTGGCGGAAATTCGGAACACGGGTCGTGCCACACGCTCGATCACAATCACCGCTCCTCGATCCGGCGTTGTTCTGGAAAAGCCCGCCATCGAAGGCATGCACTTCAATACAGGCGATCCGCTCTTCAAGATTGCCGATCTCTCCATTGTTTGGTTGCTCGCCGATGTGCAGGAACAAGACCTCGGGTCAATCAGTCTGGGACAACCGGCGCAAGTGAGCTTTGTCGCCTTTCCCGGCCGGATGTTCACCGGAAAGGTCAATTTCATCTATCCCACTGTGATGGCGAGCACGCGAACAGGCCGTGTGCGTATCGCGATGGCAAATCCTTATGGTCTTCTTCGGGAGTTGATGTACGCGACGGTTATGATCGAGGTTCCCGCGACCGGCGGCGGCCGAGCTTTGGTGGTGCCGGACTCTGCGGTGATCGACAGCGGCACGCGTCAGGTCGTGCTGGTGGTCAAAGGGCCAGGTCAATTTGAGCCCCGCACCGTTAAGGTCGGAGGACGCGGCGATGGTTACACTCAGGTGCTTTCGGGCCTGAAGCCGGGTGAGCGCGTCGTCACCAGTGCCAATTTTCTGATCGACGCGGAAAGCAATCTGCGAGCCGCGCTTCAGGCGTTTGCGCCGGGTGGAACGAAGGAGGACGCCGCCCAGGGCGGAATGCCACAATGATCGCGCGCATTATCGAACTTTCGGCGCGCAATGTCGTCCCGATCCTGCTCGCAACGGCATTCGTTGTGGCTGCCGGAATATATGCCGTCTGGAACACGCCCCTGGACGCAATTCCCGATCTCTCTGACCCGCAAGTGATCGTCTATACGGACTATCCGGGCCAAGCCCCGCAGATCGTCGAAGA
>PKWC01000183.1:0-165 GCA_003131925.1 Alphaproteobacteria bacterium
GATCTTCTTGGAGAGATCGCCCATCGCGACGGCGATGGTGACATCGGCGATGTTGCGTACCTGCGCCGTCAGGTTGCTCGCCATCGAATTGACGCTCTCGGTCAAGTCCTTCCAGACGCCCGTTACCTCGCGCACCTGCGCCTGTCCGCCGAGCTTGCCTTCCGT
>PKWC01000183.1:206-405 GCA_003131925.1 Alphaproteobacteria bacterium
ACGGTTTGCAGCAGGTTGCCCTGCGCCACGGCCGAGATCGCACGCGTCACTTCCGTCGTCGGCCACAGAAGATCGTCGATCAGCACATTGATCGAGCTTTCCATCGCGCCCCAGGCGCCGCTCAATCTGCCGAGCTTCACGCGGTGCTTGGTCTGGCCCTCGCGGCCGAGGAGCTGGCCCACATGTTCGAGCTGTTCGG
>PKWC01000183.1:415-3010 GCA_003131925.1 Alphaproteobacteria bacterium
AAAAGTCGCCCGTCTTCACCGCCTGCAGCGCATGCAGCAATTCATGCAGTTCCGCAGTGTGGCCGTTCAGTCTGTCGCCGGCTTCAGTCGCACCCTCCACGGGCAACGGCGGTCGCGCAGCGCTCTTTCTCGTCTTGTGCGCTGTGGCAGCTTCGGCCTTCGCGGGCATTGGAAAAACTCCCGTTAACTTTTGAGACTTGGCGGACTCACGCAAACCGGTGCGAGCCCTTGGCACGCACCCGCGACCGGCAGCAAAACTGCCGCTTTTTCAAGGTGATTCGATGAATACCACGTCGCGCACCGGTTCGAAAATTGGCGCGCACTCGCCCCAAACGCCACCTTCGCAATCCTTTCAACCCCGACGCTCAACGCGCTCGCCGCAAGACGGTTCCAGCAGACGGGCAAGGAATCGACGGCTGCCCGCAATCCAGGTTCTTTCAAAGGGCGGTTTGTTTGCTCTTTCTTCACCAACCGATGCTTACGCCGATGCGCCCCCAATTTCGAGCCTCTCGCGGATACTTGACGGACCTTTTTTGGCACGTCGGACGTTCAACTGCCGAAGCATCGGGGCGACCTTCATGACCCGGACCGCAAACCTGCAGGAGGTTGTCTTTCCCGATCCCGAGGAAAGGACGCCGACGCTTCTCGTCGTCGAAGACGAAGTTCTCATCCGGATCGCGCTGTCGGATTATCTGCAGGAATGCGGCTTCAAGGTGCTGGAGGCCGGCAACGCCGATGAAGCTCTTGAGATCATCCAGCACGGCACCGTGACGATCGATCTGGTGTTCAGCGACGTGGTCATGCCGGGCGGTATGGACGGCTTCGGGCTGGCGAAATGGATTCGAGCCAATCGGCCCGGCCTTCCGATCATTCTGACGTCCGGCGACGCCGCGAAGGCAGTTACGGCGAACGAACTCTGCGAGCGCGAGCCGTTCATGGCCAAGCCCTACGATCTGCAGCAGCTCGTCAGGCGTATCCGTACACTGATCGATTTGGCGAAGAAGAAGAGTCCGTAACGCTCCATCGGAACCGGGTCACCGCATTCAAAGTGTGGCGGCACGGTATTCTCGTTCGACCTAGTGGATCGAATCTGACACTTGGTACCTACGTTGACGGGCTGGGCACATAGCATCGAATGAGGTTGCTACTCAACGCCGCCGCCCCCCAAAAAAAACGTCATGGCCGGCCCGTTGTCCCGGCCACCCATGAANNCATGACGATGGTATAAATTAGCATTTTGGGACTCGTCCGTCAGGGTTTGACCACTAGGAACGGTTTTGAGACCATTCTTTATTCGCTATTGCGGCGCACTGTTGCTCTGTGAAGGCGAGGGCGTGTGTGATATCGATGTCGGCGACATATCCGTTCGCTGCCATGCAAGGCTTAAAGAGGTCGTTTCGGGGAGTTGACGAACATCTCACTATACAAAAGAACAACATTGCGCTCCGCAGCGATGGCTTGACCGACGCGACGATTTCGGCCCTTGTTTGACAGCACAAGGGGCGCGNNCGCGACGCGAATGGAAATTCTGCCTGGTATGGCGACGCTTGCCACTGTGTTGGCCGTTGCGGGTTGCAGTGGTGATACCTCCCGCGCGGGCGTGTCTGACGACCCGTACGAATCCGCCAATCGATCGTCCTTCGCGTCGCACCAGATTCTCTACAGTAACGTCATCAGGCCGGTTGTGGTCTTCTACAACGATGCGGTTCCGGAGCCGGCGCGCGACGGCATCCACAATTTTCTTGTGAACATTGATCTGCCCGTGACGTTCGGGAACGATCTGTTGCAAGGGAAGATAGTAGGAGGCGGGGAGACTCTCGCGCGGTTCACGATCAATTCCACCGCCGGTATCGGCGGCTTTGTCGACGTTGCACAAAAGATCGGCATTCCCGAACACGAAACCGGCTTCGCCGATACAATGGCCGACTATGGTGTCGGTGAAGGCCCATATCTCTATGTGCCCGTGATCGGCCCGAGCGTTCCGCGCGAGCTTGCCGGAAAGCTTGTCGATACGGCATTCGATCCGCTGACATACGTTACCTACGGTGCCAGCATATTCGTCAGCGTGGGCCGCGCCGGTGCAACGTTTGTCGACAAACGTGCCCGTGGTGCCGCCACAACCGACGAGATCGAAAAAATCTCCCGTGACCCTTACGCCACGACGCGCACTCTTTACCAGAAACATCTCGCTGCTGAAGCAGATGACTCCGCAACCAAACCTGATTTCGATGACGAGCCGGCCGATGTGCGCCTGGCAGTGCAGCGGTCCCAGGAAACGGTGAGCTCAGGCGCACCTTCCGATTCACAAGACGCGAGCGGACACTGTTCATCTGTTGCCGAACTGCGTGCCAGCGACGCGGCAGCCAGCGGCTACGAATCCGACATGCAGCAGATCGTGCATGACAGTGTGTACAAGGACTGCATGAGCTGGAGAGTCGTGCACGGTGGCGTGGGCACCATTTCCGGGCAAGCCGTCGCGCTTCAATAAGGATCGGCGCCGCATTATCGCCGCGATGCCCTTTGCGCGCCTGGCGCCTGATCCTGTCGCCGCACCTCGTTCGGTACAGCTGCCAATCGCATGCCCGCTTTCTCTAG
>PKWC01000220.1:0-244 GCA_003131925.1 Alphaproteobacteria bacterium
CGATCGACATCGCCGGATATGGCGGCCTCTCGATCAGTAAGCAGGGCCATTCGCTCTTGCGCGGCGACGAGACGTTTCATTATCGCCCCGCCGAGCCGCGCCTCCGCCGCGAACGTGTTCGCGTTGGCGACCTGCCTGTCGACAACAGCGACGCTCCGCTGCTTGGAGCTTTGAAGGCGTTGCGGCTTAAACTCGCGAAAGAGCGGCGGCTGCCGGCCTATCTGATCTTTTCCGACCGCACGCT
>PKWC01000220.1:324-4236 GCA_003131925.1 Alphaproteobacteria bacterium
CCCCCTCCGCCTCGCTACGCTCGGCACCTCCACCACGATGGGGGAGGAAAAGTGCGGTCCCGCCTGCTCGCGCATAGAAGCGGCTCTTAGCTACCGTTTCGATGCAATCCCCACGATTTTGCGGCGGTGTTCCTTCACCCGGAGCACATAACGAACTGGTTGCCCTCCGAGTCCTTGAAGATCGCTGACGTGCCCCAGTCCTCTCGCTTGGGCGGCTTGACGAATTCCACACCCTTGGCCGAGAGCTGGCGCCAGGTTGCTTCCACGTCGTCGCACTCGAAGGAGCCGTTGAAGAACGAGCCGATGCGGTCTTCTTGGCCCGGCGGCGTGAACAGCACAATGCGCGTGGCGCTGGTGCGGATTGAAAGCTCGATCCAGCGCTGCTCGCCCATGGGCTGATCGGTGACGACCTTGAATCCCATCTTCTCAGTCCAGAACCGCACGGCACGGTCCTGATCTCGCACGGGAATGCCGGCGAATTTCAGCTGTGTGATCACGTCGCGTCACCATCTCTCGAAACAGGCGGCATGATTGGCGGCGCGATTCCGCGGAGACAAGCCGAACAACCTTTACTATAGTAACGGTTGTCATGCAGCTCGATCCACACATCATCGACACGCTGATGCGCGATCTGGTCAGCCACGACCGCGCGCCCTCGGCGTTTCTTCTCTATCTCTTCCTGTGGCGGCAAACGCGCGGCGAAGGCCGCGACGCGTTTGGCGCGAGCCTTGCCGAACTGGCATCGGACACCGGGCTGTCGAAATCGTCGGTGCAGAATTCGCTGCGCCGGCTCAAGCGCCGCGGCCTCGTTTCCGCGCGCCGGCAAGGTCCGACCAGCGCGTGCTTCTACCACGTGCACGAACCGTGGCGGCGCGGGGGAAGATGAGCGAACGTTGCTTTCCTCCCCCGCGCAAGCGCGGGGGAGGAAATATTTGGCGCTCTCCCTTGAGGGATAACATGTTTGATTCAACGCAACTGGATCGCGCTAACGCACGCGCTTGAACAGGCGGGCGAAGCGCAATTTTGCCGGCCATTCGAGGAGCGACTGGGCATTCAGATAATCGACCGAACCCATCACCACCTCGGCCCGGCCGATGAGATTCTCCATTGGCACGAATCCAACGCCGCCGTCCGTTGCCGCCACGCGGCTATCGAGCGAATTGTCGCGGTTGTCGCCCATCATGAAGAGATGGTTATTCGGAACGATGTAGACGTTCGTGTTGTCCAGCGGGCCTTCCCATTGGATCTTGAAGATGGTGTGCATGCGACCGCCGGGAAGCGTCTCGATGTAGCGGGCGGCCGGAAGCATCGAACCATCTTCCTCTTCGACGAATCCTGTTCCATCCGTCTTCAGCGGAAGCTCCTGTCCGTTGATCCGGAGGCGACCGTCGCGCATCTGGATTCGATCACCGGGCAGGCCGATGACGCGCTTGACATAGACCTGATTGGGATCGCGCGGCAGACGGAAGACGATGACATCGCCGCGCTTCGGCATCTGTTGAAGAAGCCTCGCCGTCGAGGAAGGCCCAAGGTCGAAGGGCATGGAATAGCGGCTGTAGCCATAGGCGAATTTGCTTGCCAGCAATTCGTCCCCAATCTGAATGGTCGGCTCCATTGACCCGGAAGGCACATAATAGGGACGCGCCACAGCGGTCGTCGCGGCGAGCACGAGAAGGATCGAAAGAACGGGCTCCTTGACGAAATTCCAGGTCGCGCGCACAGACGAGCGGAGCTTTGGCGGTACCGCTCTGCGCAAGAAAATGCCTGCGTCGGCGAGGCGGCGCTTTCGGCTTGAAATCGTCATGACGAAACCCCGATCGGCCCGGCGCCCGATATAGGCACGATCGCTGGAAAGTCAGCCCCAAATTCCGGATTTGGATATGAGCAAGGAGGCCCGCAATCTGACGCGGGCCGATTTCTATCGCTTCGACGCCATCTCGGCGAGTGTCGCAATGGTGTTCATGTTGCGGGCCGTGCCCGTCTTCGCGGCTGGAATGCGCAATTTCGAAAGCCCCACGCCGCTCGGGTAAAGCACGAATATCTCCCGCTTTCCAAGGCGCATGTCCTCGTCTTTCCGCCCCCGTGCATGGATCAGGGCGTCGGAAGGCGGAGGTGAATCGAGAAATATTGCATAGGTGAGCCTCGGCTCAGCCTTCGGAAACGGATTGGCGTCGAGAACGTCTTGCATCTCGGAAGCAGTGCGCACAACAACCCCTATTGGTTTGCCGGCATGAGCCTGCAATCGAATCTCAAGCTCCGCCTTGATCCTCGGCGCCGCAACTTTGCTTTCAAAAACGACATTGCCGCTCGCGATGTAGGTTTCGACGCGGACGAAGCCCGCGTCGCGACACATGGCGACAAGGTCCGACATGAGGAGCCTGCCCGTTCCGCCAACATTGATAGCGCGCAGAAGAGCGACGTATGCTGTCATAAGGAAATCATATCACGGGTGGGGCGGACCCGCAGATTCCTGGTCTCCGACCACGAATCTCCGGAGCGATGCCTTTTACCTGCCGGAGTCTGCACCACGAAAACAGCAAGGGAGCACATCGCATGATCACCATCTCCGCTTTCAAATGGGTTCCGGAGTTTGCGCAGGGCCAGGTCCGCGATCTGCGCGCGCGCTGGGCGCTGGAGGAAGCCGGCCTGCCTTACACGACGCGCCTCCTCGAACAGGGCGATCAGGACAAACCGGACTATCGCGCGCTGCAGCCCTTCGGCCAGGTGCCGATCCTCGAGGATGGCGGCCTCGTGCTTTTCGAATCCGGAGCCATTGTTCTGCATATCGGCGAACGGTGTGAAGCGCTCCTGCCGAAGGATGCGGGCGCACGGTCCCGCGCCGTGCAATGGCTGATCGCGGCGCTGAATTCCATCGAGCCGTTCGTCATGGACGTCGCAAGGATCGATGTCTTCTACCAGAATGAGGAATGGGCGAAGCTGCGCCGCCCAGGGGCGATCGAGTTCGTGCAGAAGCGCCTGTCCGCCCTCTCCAGATCGCTCGGCGACAAACCCTGGCTCGATGGCGACCGTTTCACCGCGGGCGATCTCATGATGGCGACCGTGCTGCGAATCCTGAAGAGCACCGATATCGTCACTAGCGACAAGCGCCTCGCCGCCTACGTCGAACGCTGCACCGCGCGGCCGGCCTTCAGGCGCGCGCTCGATGCGCAGATCGGCGATTTCAGAAAGGCTGCAAGTGCGTGACAGTGAAAGTCGGCGGCGGTTACACTTTTGGTGTTCGGAGAGCATTTGGGCGAAGACTACCGCAATCAATCTGGCCGCCTGGATTGCTGTTGCAGCAACAGACGTTAGTTATCGCGGAGCTGTTTATTTGTGAGGAAGTGTCGTTGTGCATCAAATATCGTATCAGCACCTGTATAATGTAAATAATAATTGCGACACAGTAGGGTCGCCAGCAAATTCAGTGTTGTGAAAATTTACGTCTGCGTTACGTGTTATCATCATTAATGCTTGAGGCAAATCATAGAAATAGCGTGGAATCATGGATCGAATTCAGGAACTCTGCGTTTTTATTTGAGCCACGGTGGTGCGAGCACCAAGATTTCCTTTGAGCCGCCCCGGGCGTCGAGCGCCAGAAGGAAATCGGCTCATGAACCTGAACCGACTATTGATAGCAGGGACCGCGATTGCCGGGCTTTTCGCCTGCGGCACCGCAATGGCGCAGTCACTCACAAATACGCCGGCTCTGCTCAGTGGGCCTGTCGCCTACGCAGCCGGAGAGAGTGGATCCCCGGCAGTATTTCCCGCCGCCGATCCTACGGCGCGGGTAGACCTTGGAGGGGCTGGCCACTTTGTTATTCTGTCGAAATCGGGAATTACAGATGTTCCGATTTCAGACGTTACAGGAAACGTCGGGACAAGCCCCATCACCGGTGCCGCCGACCACTTAAC
>PKWC01000129.1 GCA_003131925.1 Alphaproteobacteria bacterium
AGCCTGCGAAGCGGGAATCCAGGGCAAACGACGTGCGGTTGCCCCTGGGTCCCCGCTTTGGCGGGGATGACATGTTTGGTTTGACAGGAAGGGAATACGCTCTACTCCTCATGCTGAGCTTGTCGAAGCATGCCTGTCGAATCACCGGCGGCGCGGCGCTTGATGGACTGTATTTCGGTTTCCAGTGCGCCGAGGAAACGCGAGCGGTCCTGCTTCGTGAAGCCGGAATGGAGTGTTTGCTGGCCGGTGGCCTCGCGCAGATGCCGGTGCAGATCGCGCATGCCGAGCGCGAGGCCGATGCTTTCTTCGGTGAAAAGCTTGCCGGAGGGGCCGAGTACGGAGGCTTTCCTCTCCAGGCAGCGCGAGGCCAGCGCCACGTCCGCCGTTACGGCGATGTCGAACGGCTGAATGCGGCCCGCGATCCAGTCATCGGCGGCGTCGGCGCCGGCTTCGACCGTGACGTGGCGGAAATGGGGATGCGCGCTCGGCCGCATGCCGCCATTGCTGACGACATGGACGTGGAGACCGTGGCGGTCGGCGACGCGCGCGATCTCGGCCTTCACCGGACAGGCGTCCGCGTCGACGAAGATCTCGAGCAAGCATGCGCCCTATTCGCGAGGCCGTTCCGAAGGTTCACCCGCCGCGGGCAGATCACTCCCGCCCGGATCGGCTCCGGGCTCGCCCTCCCGCAACGCCTTGCGTTTGGCGGAAGCCTCTTCGAGCCGCTTGAGCTTCTCCTGCTTCTTCTCGTCCTTGGCGCGGCTCTTCTGGGCGCGTTCGGCTCGGTAATTGGGTCTAAAGGCCATCGGCTCTCCTCTCGGCGTCAGGATCGACTATATCGCGTCGCGCGGAAAGCGTGTCTTCCGGGTCGTCGATTCCCCGCGAGTGTACACTCCGCCCCCCTTCTCCGCGCAACAAGCGCCCGCTCTCGCGCGTTTACCGGCGACAGCGGGAACGGTTGGGGATGGACCCGGCGGAAAAGCGAGCGTGTGGCGGAGAACCATCCGTAAGGCGTATGAGCCTTTGGAGCCTCGTCAAGCGCGTCTACGCGGAATTCTTCGAAGACCGCATTCCCACGGTGGCCGGCGGCATCGCGTTCTTCGTGCTGCTGGCACTGTTTCCCGCCATAGCGTCGGTGGTGTCGCTGTATGGCCTATTCGGTCACCGGGCGGCGATCATCGGCGATCTCGATCTCGTTTCGGGATTTCTCCCCGGCGGCGCCGTCAGCGTCCTCGAAGCGGAGCTGAAGCGCCTGATTGCGCAGAAGCCGGCACAGCTCAGCCTTACACTTGTGGGAAGTTCGCTTGTTGCGCTCTGGAGCGCCAGCGGTGGCTTCAGCGCCGTGATCGAAGCGCTGAACGTGGCCTACGAGGTTCGCGAAACGCGGGGATTTCTGCGCTTGACTATCGAGATACTGGTCTTCACAGCCGTGGCGATATGTGTGGCGGCCGTCGCCTTTGCTCTCGGATTGTTTATTCCCGACAGCGTGGCGCAAATGCCGGGAGGACGCGACGTCGCGGCAGCGTTCCGAATTCTCGTGTGGCCGCTTTCCTTTGTGATTTGCGTCTTGATCCTCGATGTCATCTATCGCTACGGCCCCGACCGGAAACACGCGCAATGGCGCTGGATCAGCTGGGGCAGCGCGATTGCGTCGGTCCTCTGGCTTCTGGGGACGGAACTGTTCAGCTGGTACGTCCAGAGTTTCGGCAGCTACAACCGCGTCTACGGAGAGCTGGGGGCGGCGGTTGGTTTCCTCACCTGGATCTGGCTCTCGCTTGTGATCATGCTGCTCGGCGCGGAGATCAACAGCGAACTGGAGAACCGGGATTCGCGCAAACAGTTGGCGGAAACTCGAGAGCCGTAGTCTCAACGTCCTGAGGACTGTTCCGTTTGGAACATTTTGATTTTTCGATTACCTGTGTGGTGATGGCCTCAACTTTCCTCCCCCAACGTGGGGNNGGCCGCGCTTCGCGCGGACCGGGGGGCAAACCACCTCCCCCACGATGGGGGAGGAAAGCAGATTGCGAGTTCGGCGACTCCCGAGCGAAGCACGATGCCGATTGCGATTCGCAAATCAATCAAACCGCTCTCATCCCAAAAGAAAAAAGCCCCGCGCGAGCGGGGCTTTTCCGTCGAAGGGTGTTCCGGTTCTTACGGCCGGGTGAGACCCTTGTAGTCGCCGATCACCTTTGCATCATAGGGCGCATAAAGGCCCTGTTGCGTGCTCGTCGTGCCATAACCGATCGTGTTGAGATTGCCGTACTGGACGAGAAGGTTTTGCTTCTTGTTGATGAGGATCACGCGATTGTTGAACTGATCGCTGATCAGGATGTCGTTGCCCGTCGCCCAGACGGCCCGTGACGGCGCCGGACTTGGGTTGCTGCCGGCCTGGGTATTTGTGGCGTACTTGAACACCGTGTTGTCGTTCTTGTCGACGATGATTGCCTGGTTGTTTCCTCCGTCGGCGACCAGAATTTGACCGTTCTGCAATCGGCTGGCGAAAGCCGGGGCATTCATCGTGCCCTGCGCCGTGTACGTCGCCACGACGTTCAGCGTTGTCTTGTCCACTTCGATGACGCGGTTGTTGCTCTCGTCGGCGATCAGGACGTCGCCGTTCTTGAGCAGCTCGGCGGAGTTCGGATTGTTCAGCTGGTCGAAACCGTTGCCCGAAACGCCGGTCGTTCCATACTGCCACACGATATTCTGATTCATGTCGACCTGGATCACACGCTGGTTGGCCTGATCGGTGATGTAGACGGTCTGGTCGGGCGCCCAGGTCGCCTGCACCGGCGCGTTCAGCTGGTCCGCGCCCGAACCGTTCACCCCGAACTGACCATATTGCCAGATGATGTTGCCGCTGGGATCCACGAGGATCACCCGGCCGTCCACGCAACCGGCCGGGCAGTTGGGATCGACGCCCGCGGGGATTCCCGTGCCGGCCATGAGCGTGTCGCGCCCCACACGCTCGGCGTCATTCACGCCCAGTATGGAATTGGCGGAGGAATCCATGGGACCGAGACCCCACGACCATACGATGTTGCCGTTCTTGTCGGCCTCGATCACGCGGTTGTTGAACTGGTCGGCGATCAGAATGTTGCCCGGGTGATTGAACTTCGCCGGCAAGACCATTCCGGCCCAGGCCGGAAGCACAGCGAACGCGATTGCGCCGGAAATCAAAGCCCCAGCGGCGAGACGCAGAATTTTCATGAACCTGACTCCCTCTTGTTGCGGCCGAGCGGACACAGTTCCTCAGGGGCGCTCCACCTGTTGGCCCTTCTAAGACGTAAAACCGCGGCGCTTTATTCCCGCCCCCGGACGATTCATTCGGCTATGCGCAGGCCGTACGGCGTTGAGCAAAGCCTGCATCAAATGCCTGGCTCGCGCTGGAGTTCCTCACGCGTTAACTACGATGATTTGGCGGGGGGATTCGGAAACGCGAAACAAATGTTCACCAGACGACGGCTGGGGATTCAGGCGTTAACGCGTGTTCCGATTGAATTAAATCACCCCCCAAAAAATGTCATTCCCGCGCCACCGGTCCGCGCGAAGCGCGGCCGGAGCGTAAACTCCAGCGGGAACCCAGCCAGCGCCCCCCGCGTACGCGGCACGACTGTCCGGGGAAAATATTGGGATTGGTTGCGGGCGCTTGAACCTAATTGGGATTTGCGCGCCGATGTCCATGCTCAACTCAGGAGTTCGAATTTGCCGAGAAAAGGGTCACGCGGAGGCGCGGAGACGCGGAAAAGCAGGGTTCACAATGAGACAGTAGGCCGGTGAGAAACTGTTGCGCGCCTTCGGCGCGCCTCTTAATCCTCACTGCTCTCACTGCCTCCCTGTGCATTCCTCTTGTCCGCGCCTCCGTGTCTCCGCGTGCCCATTCTTGAGAAAACAAGCAGCGGTGCCCGCCAGTCGTGTTTTCCCCGGACAGCTGTGCGTACGCGGGGGCCAGCGCGCTGAATGAACGCTTTTACGGTTGCCCCTGGGTCCCCGCTTGCGCGGGGATGACATGTTTTAGTTCTATTTGCGCGGGACGCGCTCTAATTCAAGAGAATGAACCGGAGCCAATGGTGAAGCGGCTGGCAACGAAACTAAGCGCGCGCGAGTCGCAAAACGTCGCCAGCCTCACGCTGCAACATTACGACGAACACGCCGAGAGTTTCCGCGATGGCACACACGGCCACGATGTCAGCCAGAATATCGTGGCGCTGCTGAAACACATCGAGGGAAACCCGCCAGCCTCCATCCTCGATCTTGGCTGCGGGCCGGGGCGCGATCTCAGGACGTTTGCCGAACTCGGACACGCCCCTGTCGGCCTGGAAGGTTCCGCGCGTTTCGTTGCAATGGCGCGCGCAGAAGGTTGGGAAGTCTGGGAGCAGAACTTCATCGCGCTCGATCTTCCGGACAAGCGCTTCGACGGCATTTTCGCCAACGCCTCGCTGTTTCATGTCCCGAGCCAGGAATTGCCCCGGGTGCTGCTGGAATTGCATGCAACCCTCAAACCGCGCGGCGTGCTGTTCAGCTCGAACCCGCACGGCCACAATGAGGAAGGCTGGTATCACGGGCGTTACTGCGTCTATCACGATCTCGAAGCTTGGCGCCGATTCATGCGGGAGGCGGGATTCCTTGAGCTCGCCCGCTACTATCGCCCTGCCGGCCTGCCGCGCGACCGGCAACCCTGGCTCGCGACCGTGTGGCGCGGATAGGGTCGATCAATCTGGTGTCGCTTCGAGTAATCTATCTTGCACGGACGGCATCCGTACGCTAGGGTACTGCTGAATGGAGGCCGAAATGGCGTCAACTGCTGCTACTCGTGATGATCGAATCGAACTCAGGGCCACGAAGGAAGAGAAGAGGCTTCTGGTCGCGGCTGCGGCACAGGAGCGGCTCGACGTGACAAGCTACATCATGCGGCTTGCGTTGCCGGCTGCGCGCGAAGTGGTCGATCGCGCGGAGCGCATTGTGTTGTCGGAGCGAGATACGGAGAGGGTGTTACGCCTGCTCGAAAATCCGCCCACGCCCGCGCCCGCGCTGCTTGATGCCGCCCGCCGCCGCCGCTCGCGCAAGTGAACGCCGGCATAGCGTGGCGCGAGGAAGCAATCGCCAGACATCACGACCGCAAGCATTTCGACTGCGGCGTGCCGCCGCTCAACGACTATCTGGACCGCTTCGCCCGCCAGAATCACGAGTCGGGAGGAGCGAAGACGTTCGTCGCTGTGCCGCTCACCGAGCCGACCCGCGTGCTCGGCTACTATTCCATCAGTCCAGGCGCGATCAAGTTCGCCCGCGTTCCCAAAAAACTCACGCGCGGACTTGGCCGCTACGAAGTTCCCGTCTTCAGGCTTGGACGATTGGCCGTCTGTCTTTCTGTGCAGGGGAAAGGTCTCGGCGCCGACCTGTTGTTTGCGGCAGGAGAGCGGGCTTTGGCCGTCGCGAGAGACATCGGTGGCGTGGCTCTCGCGATCGATGCAAAGGATGAACGGGCAGCGACGTGGTATGAACACCTCGGAGCGCAAGCTTTGCTCGACGAACCGCTCAAGCTCGTCTTGCCGCTGGACGTCATTGCAGCTGCGCTCGGCGCAGTTTCAAGGCGTCGGTGACAATCAACGGCGCAAGTCGGCGATGCCGAGTTCGTCCCACATCCAGCTCAAATCATAGTCGCCGATCGCAGACGGGTTTTTTGCCTGGCTGTTCTCCAGGAATTTAAGCCAGTCGACGAGCTTCCGGCGGCCTGTCGCCGTCTTCGCGGCACGCCGCGGCGTGATATTCCCGAGCATGGGAACCGGTTCGTCCAATACGTTGACGTAGTGTTGCTTCACGGCTGCATCGACGATGGCGCGCTCCTCCTCCGGCAAAAGGCTCGACGACGGCTTTTTCGGACTTCCTGCAGGTCGCGAAGCCATCAGCTCCGCAACGGTCCTGGATTTGGTGACCGGCCGTTCGGCAAGACCGGCGAGGACAGGTTCGATCAAAGCCCGCCCGCGTTCGGCGCGCTCGCGGGAGTTCGTTTCGAGGATCAATATTCCGTCTTTGAGCTCCAATGTCCCGAGCACGAGCGAGCCGTCGTCGAGGGTTGTGATCAAGGTCTGCGCGCTCGCCGGACGCTTCCTAGCAGCGCGTTTTTCGGTGCCCGTCCAGTTCCAGAACGTCTCGTTTTCGGCGCGCAGAGACGGGACCGCCGCGAACGCAGCGTTGATCGCCTCAGCGTTCACGCCCGGCTTCAGTGCGAAGCTTGACGTCGTCCAGACGATCTCGTCGCCCTCGTTGTTGCACATCTTCGGCAATGCCGGATGGAGCACCCGGTGCAGGAGGTCGTCCAGCCACAGCCCGGTGAACATGAAAGCCGTGCTGCGCAAGATTTCGGCGTCCATCTCCATCCGTGCCTTCCTGCCGGCGCCGCGGAAGGCGTCAAGAAACTTGTCGCCGAGGTCGTGATCGAACGGCAAGGCGCCCCCCGTCATCTCGATCCTTGACCCAAAATACACAACGCGCGCGGCGATCCGGTCCCATTGCTTTAGCGAATGCGTTGCCGATTTCTCACTCACACGGACGGGTTCCCCGCCCCGCACAAGATCGCGGGCGAGGAACCCTTCATCGCGCACAATGTCGCTGACCTCGTAGAGGCTCATCACCGAGGAGCGAAGCGCCGCTATGTATCTCCTGTTCGGCACGCTTTCGTTCCAGCCGCGCCGCTTCAGGTAATGGTCCACGATATTGCCGCTGTCCTCGAGCTCGCGCGTCAGGAAATCTTCGAAGATGCAACCCCAGAGAACACCAATGCGATCGTCACCAACGACGCCAGGCAGGTTCTCGATTGCGACGCCCGCTTTCGCGCAAGGCGGCCCCAAATGAAGCATCATCGTTTCGTGGAACGGCTNNTCGCACCACTTCATCAAACCGGCAAGAGAATGGCTCATGCCTGAGCCTCGCCGCGAATTCCGGACCGATCAAGCATCAGTTCTGTGAAGCGTGGATAGCTTGACGTGCACGTCAAATGATGGCATTTATCGCATCAGGAGACGTGGCATGGCAAAGAATCAGGCAACCGCGCGAAGGGCCGCTCGGACCGAATTCCAGACGTTTTCGGATGCCGATAGCCGGAACAGACTGTCTGGCACCGCCTCCAGGGCGTTTGCACGCCTGGCGAAGCAGTGGGGTCTCTCGAACGGGGAAGCCGCCGCACTCCTCGGTGTTTCTCAGAGCACGTGGGAGCGCATAAAGCGCAGTGGGAGAACGGATCCTTTTTCGCAAGATCAGCTGACGCGGGTTTCGGCGCTCGTGGGAACATTCAAGGGCTTGCATCTTCTCTTTGCCGACGCGATGGCCGATCGATGGCCACAGCTCGCGAACCGGGGTCCTCTTTTCGGGAACAAACGGCCGATCGACGCCATGATCGATGGCGGCATTCCGCGCATGCTGGAGGTGCGCCGTTACATCGATGCCGTCCGCGGCGGCATCTGAATCGAAAAAAATTGAAGGCGTCCCGCTCATCCGGGATGCCTTTCCGCATACCATCCGCCTCGTCACCTCCGCGCGCCTTCGCGATTCGGTTTTGAAAGCTCTGGTTGATTCACGCGACGAGCTGTCCGAACTGGAAGAAATTGAATCGGCGACGAGTGCGCGGCTCATTGCGCAACACCATGGGATCAAAGGAGTCCCGGCCGGGCAGCTGATTCACGGCGTGCCGCATGAAGTCTTCATCAACGCGAGCTTCGCTTACGCAAAGCCCGGGGAACTCAACAGATTCAACGGGCCGGATCGGGGCGCTTGGTACGCCGCGCTGGATGTCGAGACGTGCCTCGCAGAAGTCACTTTCCACATGACGGGATTCCTGGAGCGCGCCGGCGACTACAACGCCGTGGTCGACTACGCCGAGCTGCATGCAAGCCTGGCCGGCGAGTATCTCGACCTTCGCGCCGCCCGCGATCATCCCTGCCTCAACCCGGATCCGGCGATCGGCTACAAACTCGGCAACCTCCTCGCCAGGGCTGTGCTCGCCCGCGGCGTCAACGGAATCATCTATCCATCGGTTCGACACGCAGGCGGCACGTGCTTTGCCGTTCTGTGGCCGCACGCCGTGCAGTCCGTTGCGCAAGGCAGTGTGTTCCGGCTCACATGGTCGGGAACACCCGAGCCGGCGGTTGAACAGGTCACGCGGTAGAGCGTTTGTGGCGGAGCCAAAGGCGCGCCTCGGTAGCGCAGCAGGGCACGACCAGAACGATGTGCGCGATTTTCCTCGCGCCCGTACGCTGCCAGCTTCGTCGATCGCATCCAAGGCTTCATCGAGCCTCAGAAAAACACTATTGTCCGTTCCCGCCGGGAATCATCCGGGGAATGTCGGCTCAGGGGGCATCCTATGTCACTTTCGGACCTTGCAGCCATCGGCAGCTTCATCAGTGGTTTGGCCGTGCTCGGGTCGCTGATTTTCGTCGGATTTCAGTTGAGGCAAAACACCCAAGCTGTAAGAGCCGGGGCGTCACAGGCTCATTCGAACAATTGGCAACAAATAACAATGGAAGTTGTCGAAAGCGGAGATTTTGCGCGAGTTTGGAGGTTGGGGCTCGACGGCATTGAATGCCTGACAGACGACGAACGCGTTCGATTTTACGCCTTTGCCGGCGCAACTTTGCGCTTCTTCGAAGGCGCGCACGTTCAATGGCGGCACGGACAACTTGACAAAGAGCATTGGCAAAACGTTGAGAAAACCGCAATCGATTTTACGGCTACGTCCGGATTCAAATTCTATTGGGCCGCGCGCCACCATTGGCTCTCGCCGGAGTTTCAGAATTGGTATGAGTCGCTATCTCAAGAACGTGCTCATGAACTTTACGGCAAGCAAGCTGTGCCGCTGGAAGTCGAAAACGCACGCAATCGCGCTTAGTTGGATTAGGCAAAGGCCATGCTGCGTTGCTCCCTCCAACAGCAGTTCGCGATACCAATCATAAGGGCAAGTCCCATTTCAAGGCTGGTGACCGTCAGGGGGTGCTCGGAATGAATATTCTTGAATAGTGTGCGAGATGGTGATTGATAGTATGCTTCTTGCCGTTTTTGCGGTCGAGAGGGAAATTCCGGATCAGGGGGGATGGAAATGACAAAGAAGATCTGCCGCACTGCCGAAAAGCGAAACTTCGGCAAGACAATCGTGGCTTTTTTCCTGCTCTGCGCATCGGTCGCTTCGTCGCATGCGCAGACCGTCTCTGATCGGCAAGGGCTTGCCGAGCAATCCGCCGCAGCCAAAGCAAAAGGACATGTATACTGGACCAACAGTGGCAACGGCTCGGTCGGCCGGGCCACGACCACCGGTACTCGCGTATCAGAGAAGTTCATCGTATTGGACACCACGGGAGGTGCAGGCCTGACGGTGAACAAGAACTATATCTACTGGACCAGCGCCAACGGAGGAACAGCGACGACCATCGCGCGAGCCAACCTTAACGGCACCGGCGTGAGCCAGTCGTTCATCACGGGCGCCCAAAACCCATGCGGGGTCGCAGTCGACAGCTCGTACATCTACTGGGCCGGAGACGTGGGTACGTCCGTCGGGCGTGCCAACCTAGACGGCAGCGGCGTGAACCAGGACTTCATCACAACGGGCAATGGCGTGTGCGGGGTTGCTGTCACCAGCAAGTACATTTACTGGGCCAACTACGAAACCCACGATATCGGGCGGGCCAAACTCGACGGCAGCGGCGTAAACGATGATTTTGTCAGCGGATGTGGCTCTGGAATTGCCATCGAAGGCAAGTACATCTACTTTACGGCGACCAGCGGCACCGCGATCGGGCGGGCGAATATCGACGGAACCGATGTGAACACCAGCTTCATCACCGGCCTGAACGGAGAGATCGCCTTCCTCGCAGCGGATAGCAACTATATCTTCTGGGCGGACTGGGGGAGCGGTGGTTCAGGCACCACGATCGGGCGGGCGAATCTGGATGGCACGGAACCGAACCAGAGCTTCATCAAGGGCACAAAGGGAGGTTTCGGGATCGCTGTCACCGGAGGAAACCCATAGGAGCCACGTTCGAGCGCGCTCGCCGCGGTACTACAATCAAATGGCGCTGGGAAAAACCATTGATCTCCGAGTGGGGTCTGTTCGTCGATTAAGGGGTAGATTTGGGGGAGACGATATAATCAATCGATGAGACCGTCGGCGATTCGGCAGTGTATCGGAGCGCCATCGTCGTAGTAGTAGATCGCGCAAATCCGGTGGTAGCCGTCGGCCACGATCAATGGAATTCCTCTGGAAATATCGCCGCGCACCAGCAGCACGGGCGCCAGTGGCTTGCCCTTGCGAATCTTTTTGAGATCGTCGTCGACATGCGGCTCGTCCGGCGGCAAGAGCGGCAGATTGCTCGCTCGCAGCAGGTCTTTCGCGGCAAGTTCTATCGTCTTGGTCTTGCGCATGGAGAGCACAAGTTTTTCGGCTTTGACCGTGGGAAGGACGAGGGAGAGAAAGTGCAACGCCCCCGCGAAGTCTGCGTCTTCCGGCTTCTTCTTCCAAACTGGCTGCTGTTTCGACATGACGGATGATCTTGCTGCACTCCGACACGCTTTGCAATTCGGGCTGCAAAATTGCGCGCAATTTTAACCCCACTCCTCATGGGCGTTGTGGAATTCCCAAAAGGACAGGACGGCGCAGCGACTTGCTTCGCTATCAATGCAGGTGCCGTTTCCGTACCAACGATTTTCGATGCCAACGCAACCGCCTTAAGCGAGGGTCAGGATCAGCGTTTGCATGCAACCAAACAGAAGAGAGAGATCAGTCCGTCGTTACTGTACGGCACCGCCCGCATGATCGAGTCCTCATCCTGATCCGGCAGCCTGTCCCTCACGTAGTTGCGCAGCAGATCGTTGCTCTCGGGCAAGAGCTCGGCGCATCGCACATCGACCATTCCGGTTTTCTCCCAGTGCTGCGTCCACCACTCGATGGAATGCACATATGACCAGTGCTTTTGGTATTGGGGATGGAGATATTCCGGTGCATCCTCGATGGATCGAATCTCACGTGTGAAGGCGATGTCCACCACGCCGATAAAGCCGCCTGGCTTGATGAACTGGACGAGATAGCTCAGGTAGCGATCGTCGGTGCCATAGTAGAGGAAGGAATCGATGGCGACGACCGCATCGAAGAAATCTTTCGCGAAGGGCAGGCTATGCGCGTCCACCCGCAATGGGAAGACGCTCGCTTCGCACTCAAGGGCGACCGCGCGCTTGCGGTTTTCGGTGGGGGACGTGGCGCCATCTGCCGCCCAAACCTCGACCCCGAATTCACGCGCCAGAAAAATCGAGCTGGCAGCCTTGCCGCATCCAAGATCCAGGATTCGCATCCCGGCATGAAGAGGAAGGCGGCGCGCCAGGCATTCTGCCTGACATAAGGCGTTCTCTCCGAGCGCATTGTCCCGAATCCATTTCGGGTCGTACTTCGCCGTCAGCGGGAACGCTATTGCCGAAATCGCGTCGCAGTTCAAAGGATCCTCATTCTCATCCTCGCTGGCCTCGATGTCGTGCCAGCTTCTCGCGCTAGTAGCGCCGTCAACATTCAACAGATACAATTTGTTCCGAGCGTCAGAGTAGCCATTGGAACTCCTTGCGACAATCTGGAACACGGTGGCGGCTGAGGCCGCGAGCGCGTCTGGGAAGAATAAGTTCGGGCTCAGAGTGCGGCCTGGCGGCATGGGACGACGTTCTTACTCCGAGCCCAATCCCCCGAGCGGGCATACGGCCAGGGAACCGGCGCGGCGTCGGCGGCTTTCTATGGGCATTCCCGAACTTGGACAAAATGATGGGCGGGGGAGTTCTAGAAGGCGATAGCCTTCTGGTGGCGGGACCTTCGGGAACGGGAAATCGGCTCGGGCCACCCAGTTTATTGCCGCAGGACTTCGCAATGGAGAACCGGGAATTATCGCGATCTTCGAAAAACGCCTGAAAGGATACATGGATCGGGCCGACAGTTTTGGTTTGAACTTAAAAACGCCGCAGGAAAACGGAAAACTGGAAATCATTTACCTTCGTGCGCTCGACCTTTCGGTGAATGAAACCCTGCAAGAGATTCTCGATACAGTCGAAAGGATTGGCGCGAAACGACTGGTGATCGATTCGCTGGGTCAATCTTGAGATGCACTGGCGCCCGGCTTTCGCGAGGATTTTCGAGTGTCGTTTTACCGAATGATCGTGGCGTTGACGGGATCTGGCGTCACGATTCTCAGCACGATCGAAGTGGAGGACACGTTTACCGGGTTTTCCTTCAGCCACTAAAGTAGCCGTTCCTTGGCGAGATGGAACCCCAATCCTAGCCGTTCGTTTCTAATAATGAGAACACAAAGTTGAGTAGACATCATGGCAGTTGAAATCATTAAAGAGGGCGGTAATGGTGGCGGCAATGCCGTCATGGGTTTCATTCTTGGCGCAGTACTGCTCGCCGTGGCCGTTGTTGGCTTCTTCATGTGGGATAACTACAAGAGCGGCGGTGCCCATCCAGCGCCTGCGGCGGTCCATGTGACGGTCAAAGGCCAGTAACGCTCTCGCATCGGAGTCAACTGTGAATGTCCCATGGTTGAGAGCCAACGCTGGCAGTCCGGTAGCTGGCGCAAAGCCATCCATTAGCTTGCCACGTTCTTAGAAGGAGAGCGCTATGAGTACACTTCTAATTGTCATCCTTGTGGTTTTTCTGTTGGGTGGCGGGGGCTATTGGGGGGGACGCGGTCGCTATTGGTAGGACCCAACGCACGGTAATGTACTGGCAAATGCCAGTCATGAAACGAACCGCTGAGAAGAAAACGGCGATGCGCCGGGGCCGTCTGGTGTCGAACGAGCAGCATCTTCGCGGCACATGCGAGCGGTTTCTCAAAATCCTCCGCGATCACCGCCCATCGCGCAGATGATTTTCGGAAAAAAAGGCGAACCACCAAGGGCCCCACTTGAGAATGAGGGCGAATTCGAGCCCGGTGAGAGCGATTTTCTCGGTCTCAGCGCGCGGGCAAGATGCGACCTGCGACACTAACCGTTGGAAATATCGGTGGAATTAGTAGAGACGAAAATAGGTCGCAAAATCAAATATTTAGTTGGCGGAGCCGGAGTCCGCCTATGTAGCGAATTTAGCCCTTAAAGACCAATAGCTTAGAGTTTAGGCCGTTCGCCTACCCACGTATCGCCCCCCACATGAATTCCGGACGCAGCTGGACCACATTGGCCTGCAAAAGGCATCGCTGTGGGGCAGGGGAGTGAAAACTCCTGATGCTTGGGGCGGGAGTCGCCTTGCTTTGGGAGAGCGGCACCGTTGACCCCATTATTGAGAGTGCTGATCGGGACGTTGTTCGGCGGATTGTTGTTGCGATGATGCGCTTGAAAGAGTCGCCGCCATAGCGACCAATAATGCAGTTAGGCTGTCCGTCACAGTCATCACAGAATCCTGGAACTTCGATATTTCATTGTAATCGAGAGGCCCTGATTTCTGTGATTGCCGCCTGGTGTCCGAGGGGGCTGGACTCAGCGCCGCATCACCAATCGGAGTTGCATCATCTTGGGGCAAATTTATCGTGTGATGCGCCAAATTATTTCTCATTTTCTGAAGAGGGCCGAGCTGGGTGATGATTTTCCGCCATTTTGGCACAAGCGCATCAAACCGTTTATCCACTGTGAAAAGTTCGTCGATAATGCTAGTCCAAACATTGAAGTTGAGTATGGAATACATAACTATTCCCGCCTTCTCGATTTTTGTTTCGAGCAAAACGCACGCCACCCCAACCAATGCTTCTTCCATGCGTGCCCATACGGAAAGTGCTTGTCCAACGTTCATGCACAGCGCCATTCTGCGCTGCATCTCTATATTCTTAGCGCCCTCCTTAAGGGCTTCAAATTTGGCCGGATCGGCAATATGGTCCTCTTGTCTTAGCCTTTCTAAGCCGCGTCGTATCAAGTTAATTTTTGTATCTAACGCTCGGTCAAAAAGCCGCTGTAACCGCCACTCAAGGCGTCTGCTAATTTGACGAAAGGTTGGATCCAAGGATTCCACCGATGCAAAGACATCGCGACACCGCGACGCGCTATTACTCAAACTACTGAAAACTCCGCCACAGCCGCGCGCTAAACGGGGACGCGCCAAAACGCGCCTTCGCAAGAGCAAGCCTATTTCGAAGATGGCTTAACGGACTATCTGATTTTCGCGACCTAAGTGATTGGGATATTATCTTTGACAAACCCACCACTATGGCCACGACGCTCTTTACGGTCTGGTAGGCCAACATGCGTCAATTGCGTTCTGTAGGGTGAGGCCCGCTTGTAGCGCACCACCAATCAGGGACACAAGGCCAAGAAAAAGAAAGAAACACACAAAAACAGTGTCCCAGATATGTCGAACCTTTGTTTCGCCGCCAGGGAATGCTAGGACGCCCAGTATTGCGATGCCGCATATTCCCACCGTTCCAAATAGTTCGATCTCATCCTTGTAGAGTCGCGCCAGCACTCCACAGGTGATGGCCGAAAGCCCGCTAACGCACGCCGCACAAATGAGGCCGCCAGACGCAGCCAAGCCGACTGCGATACGGCTGCCATAACTGAACAGCGGGCTATCAGCTTTCATTCTTGGACACGGGTTTCACTTTCGCGATCTTCCCCAGCTTTGAAGATTTTTGATTCGTCTCTTGCGGTGCGGTTGGAGGCGTTAGTTCTTTCGACTGATCGCCAGAAATAGCTTCCGATCTCTCGGGCATACGACCAGCAACCTTACTCTTGGCGACGGATTTGAAGGAATCACCCTTCTTGTCTTTATTGGGTATAACTTGTCTCGTGGGCTTCACCATTCTGGCTCCGACGCAATGCCGCATAGCTTCATAGCGTATATCGACGAGCCCGGCGATGACGGACCGCCGATATGCAGCTCGGCCAAGCTGCATCAATCCCCTAGGCCATAATCGGAGTCTATTGAGGAGAATCGCCGATGATGAAACAGACACATATATACCCCGACCGCGTGATACTCATGATTTCCGATCACGTCGAACGGGCACAATCAAAACATTGGATCGAAATTGAAATCAGAGATACGGCGCATCTCGATCTACCGCTTTCAGTATCTCGGGCAAAATTTCTTCAAGCCGCGCTCGTTTTGATATCCGCAGAAATTGAGGCGACGACGCGCAGGCTAGATCATAAGTTCGCAGAAAATCCATAAAAACCTTTTTGGAATCCAGGAAAGCCGAATCTGATTCAATCATTCCCCAAGTCTATTCAGGGGACTCTGTATCCGTATGTTCCACTTTCCTCAGATTCCATCGCACCCCGCGTCCATGAACAAGTACGGCGAGGTGCAACTCGTCGATGATCGCGAGCCGTGCGAACGTGTTCTGCTGGCTCTCTCGCCGGACGCGGCGGTTTGCTAATGCCTGATGGGACACCATCACCACGTTAGCGGCCCGTACCTTCTCCGCTATGCACAGGAAAGCGCGTGGCGCGAGGATGCGCGGCGGGTGGATAACGGCTCACAAGTCCGCCGCGTCACGCAGTTGGGGCTGTCCAGCAAGCCGTCAGTGGATTTCTCGGGGTACTATCAGCGGCATATAAAGGCCGCCTAAAAGGGAACCCAGAATTTGACAAGAATCACCACAAGCAGCACTGCAATAGACAGTGCTATCCATACCGATATCGACGTGCTTTGCGTGACCGATTTCTTGTCAGGCCCGTCAATCGAAAAGTTCAATTTGGCCATTGCGACACCTATGCCCCGATAAATGTTTAGCGCCAACGTTTTTCAAATCATGTAAATTAATGGGTGAAAATTTTGGTTTTAATTGTCGTCTTCCAGACACACAAATACGCGCGTCACTCTATCGGCAACGCCCATTTCTCCCCCACGTAAGCCCCGATCTTCTGAATAGCGCCCCGCCGATTCAGGGAATGGAGTTCCGTGACCGCGCTCAACAGACCGCTCTCAAAACAACTTTCCAAAGACCCTTCACAAAATCGGTCCTGTCGGATCATGGCCGTCAAGAGCTTTGAGCGCATTTACTCCAAACTCATGGCCGGGAAGAAGGGCCATCCAAAAAGCGAAGCGTGGTTCGCGCAAAAGCTCGAAGACCGCAAGAACGATCCACTATTTTACTACATCCATCGTTCCCGGAACGCAGACGAGCACACTTTAGAGCACATCCTTAACCGCAAGGCGGCCACCACCGGACGCTTACGAATTGGACGGCAGTCGAAGTAGCTAATGGTGCGTCGGCGCACTCACGGTTTCGGAGTGCGTGCCGACGATCGGCAAGTCCGGGTTGACGCTATTTGCAGCTGTCGAATTTGAATGCGACGATGCGGGTGTCCCAATCCCCGCTGGCCCTGCCTCCATGCTTCTTGTTGTAGTACATCTGGCTGTACCAGAAGGTGCAGTCGTCAACGGGATCGATGCTCATGCTGCTGTAGTCGCCCCAACGCTGGGCGTCGCCGGTTTCGACGGCGGTTCCTTTCGCGGCAACGGACGGCGTTTCCATTTTCCCGAGAGGATCGCTTGCGAGCCGACCAGTGTACCAGACACTGGGATCCTTGGCATCGCCAGAGGCGCTCATCCCGAGCGCGATGTTTCCCTGTTTGTCCATGGCGGTGCTTCCCATCCAAAGGCTGACCTTGTTGTTCTGGAAGGTTCCCGCCTGGTACAGCGCAAAACTGCTCCCCACGGGCGTGGCGCGAAGTTCGTACCAGCGCATCGCCGAAATAGCGCTGGAACTGCTGCCCGGAGAAACATTGTGCGCCACCACCATGGCTTCATGGTCGCCAAAGTTGCGGTAGGCCAGGCGGAACATGATGCGATCCGCCAGTGACTCAACCAGCTCCCCGGGAGGGGGCTGCGGAATACAGTAGTAGACAAAAACTCCGCAGGCCTCGGCGAATGATGGCACCGTGATGTTATTCGGGCCGGTAAAGGTGGACTTCTTCGGGTGCGCGAAATCCACATGGAAATCGAATTCCTGCAGCAGATCGGTGGTGTTGCCAAGTTGCAGGTAGTGGTTCGGAGCCCCCTTGGGCGGCTCCGTCGTCCCGTCGAGGTCGGAAGGCAGAAGGCTCGTAACGTTGTTGGGCGTAAAGCAGATGGCAGCGGCCTTTCTTCCCACCAGCATGGCCGTGCGATCGTAGGCGCAGGGTTCCGAAGGGCCTGCGCCAAGATTCGTGGAGCCGTAATAGGCATCGGGCCAGACGGCGTATTTGGGATAGTCGGGCAGCGTGCTGCCGTAGTCGTACTCATAACGGTTGTAGGTGCCGGTCGCGTCGGACGCGGTAGAGACTGCGATGCACAGCGCATAATTGCCGGAGTAGTTAAAATAAGACACCAGCCAGCGATTGGCGAGCTTGTCCCAGATCACCACCGGATCGCCGGGAGGCGTGTTCTCACAGAGCCCGCCGAAGCCTGAGAATATGGTGTTGGTGGCAGTGGGCGGCAGCAGGTTTTCTCCGGTCGCCTTGTCGTAGACCGCATAGTCGAAGTTCGTGATTTCGACGAACTGCGTGCTGCCGACCGCACCGTTGGTGTCCGGCACTTCCGCGTTCAGTTCATCCTCGCGGACAGCGTCGAATGCGAGCAGTTTCGTGGTGTGGACGGTCGGCAGGTAAAATTGCTGCACCACGGTGTCCTCACCGGGCGGGCCTTTCGGAAGCTGCAGGTTGTGACCGGGTTCCGGCATTTTGGCCGCGCCGCGGCGCCTTAGTCGCGCGCTCCGCGCCATGTCGCGCAGGGGCAGGGAAACATCGTGCCTCGCGTCGTAGCGGACCGCCGGATCGGTCAATACGTTCTGGGCCGGCGCCGGCGCGGGCAGCAGCACGACTGACGCAAGACTAAGCGCAAATGCGGTCGAGGTATTGAGCTTCATAATGCCTCCTAAGCCGACATTCCCCAGATGACCGCGGATTGGTGTCGATCATAGCGCTCTTCTGAGGTACGCGGAAGCCGGGGACGCCATCTGCTTCGAGCCGGTCAGACGAACAGCTGATGGAAAAATTTCACAGCACACCCTGGGAAGCCCGTTTCGCTCTGATCGAGCGCTTAGAGGACGGGCGGTTCCGGGAGCTGTCAGAGCGCCACATATATAATGAACGTCCGGAGGCGCTCCCTACTGAGCGCCGTGCCGCCCTCGACGCTTGGCGGCGTGAACGCCTCACTGCATCCGGCGAGACCCCTTGGCTTACGCTGTCGGGCGCAAGGGCCGAGCTGGACAAGCTCAGGGCTTCAGTCCAGGCCGACGGTGTGGAGTTGTTGGACGAAGCGGACTGCTACTTCAGTGAGCTTGAAGCAGAGTTTTCCACGGGTCCGGGTGCCGGCTCAGCCGCAGTTCCGTGAACCGCGTTCGGGATGTTAGCCGCCCCATCTGGCCGCTACGGGCACCTGAGACTTCTCACAAATCTCGCTTGAACCTCGGCTCGTCAGATACCCCTTTGACCAACCCGACTTTGAACGCGGTTTTTGGCGGGGTGTCGTGCGAAATTAATGCTAATCAATATGTTACATGAAACTCGGATGCCCTAAACCCCCAAAAACATGATGTCGTTTTATATGTCGTTCTGGTCGATGAGCCATGTGAAATGCGCGTCGAAAAAGAGACGGGTCAGCGAAACGCAGCGTTGAGCGCCCCAGCCAGCCGCACGCACGCTTTCTCGATTTGCAGCTTTGCCAGACCGCTTTCCTCCTAGGCGTAGTCTGCGGGCAGGACTACTGGAGGGAAAAGGAGTCGGAGTCATTTTACGAATGAACCGTAGAGACAAATCGACTCTGACTCGTTTCTTCTCATTATCTTCTGGCAACAATCCCTCGGGTAATAGCGTACCGGAGTGTGCGGACGTTTCACCCACACGTGGCGCGAGCTTGTGGACCTATACCGGATCACGGAGCCGTATATACCGCCGCGCTCGCTGTCCGGTTTGCACACCGTCTCATGCTCGATGCTGTCAATCAGGTTCTGGGCTTCGCTCGACCGACACCCGGTTTGTCGATAGGGAAAGGGTCACTCGCGGGTGGCCCCTCTCGCGTAGCGCTCGCCGAATATCCCCATTCACCCGGCAACGCGCGCAGCTTCACCCGGCGGTGTCGCGTTCGGATCGCGTGCGTTTCAGCGCGCGAAAACCCATCCAGCCGACAACGAGGAATGTGAGAAGGCCGAACAGTCCGAACATCGCGCGTCCCACGAACGGTCCCAGGAAAGCGCCCGAACCGCTGAAGTGACGCTCGCCGGGTCCGAAGCCCACCCAGACAAAGATGATCGCCAATCCGAGCGCGACGGCAATGCCGAGCGCACCACTCACGATGCGGACGAACGCGGGCGTGTTGGCGGGTAACTGTCCGTCCGGCCGGTCGGCAGCGCCGTAAAGCATGTTGATCAGGGCGGCGGAGGCTCCGCCGAAAAACAGGAAGCCGATCAGCGCGCCCATCCATTCGGGCGCATCGTTCGCGTGACGCGCGAAATGTCCGGCCACGCCCAGCGACGCCAGCATCATCCAGCCGCCGAGCGCGATTGTCGGCAGAACGAAGATCAGCCTGATCACTGTCGCCCGGGTCATGCGTGCCGTCCGCGTGTCATCGCCGCCCGATGATCGCCGCAAAGCGTTAAACAAAGCTGGATGTCGGTGTCGGGCACAAATGCCGAGGCGCGAAACCACCCGCACCCGCGCCAACCCATTGAGGTGCTCGTTCGTGGCAAATACCTTGGTGCGGTCGAGAAGCGCCCCAGGACGCGTCTGGGCTCGAATCGTTTACGATCCTAACAACGGAGCTGAACGCGTTGTGTGCGCCGATCCACAATCGCATGCCGGTTATTCTCGCGCCCAAGGACTGGCCCAAGCGGCTCGGCACGCCCGACGACCGCAAGGCGCTCCTGCGTAGCTTCCCGGCCGAGCGCATGGAGTGTTGGCCGGTGGGAAAGGCAGTTGAAAACGTGCGGAACGAGGGGCCGGACTTGGTCGCACCGCTTCGAACGGTCTGAAAGTGCCACCGCCTGTTTGAATACTTTACGGGCGTGGGTAATTCCGTGGGTAGCGCACAGCGCACTTTCGTAAGTATATGATATAATTATATATTTTTGAATTTGATGGCGGAGCCGGAGGGATTCGAACCCTCGNNTATAACGGTTTAGCAAACCGCCGCCTTCAGCCTCTCGGCCACAGCTCCGTCTAGGCAATTCAACCACTCAGTGCAGAAAAAAACGAGTGCCCGTCTTAAATTGGCACCCGATCGGCACCCGCAGTCACGGCTCTTTGGCCTTCGACGTGGCCTCCATCGCCGTTGCGGCTATCAAGTCCGTCTTCTCAAACAAATGGGCGCTCGTGGTCAAGGTCACGACCGGCGACCCGTGGGCCACGCGCCGGCTGATCGTAAGGACATCACGGCTGCTATCCGTAACCGAGAGCGGAAGGCCTGCCGCCATCGACCACGACCTTGATGCAATCGCCAATGCCTTCGTCGAGTGGGGACGGGAGAGCGACGTACCTTCGGCACCAACCTAAAGGTCGGGCTTCGGTCGGGGGTCCATCGCCGCCGTAGCCAAATCTCGAAGTCGGTCCATGAAGGAGCCGGATCTCAGATATTGGAGGTGCGCGGCAAACCTGTCCTCGGCGAGAACTTTCCGGCCGAGGTTCTTCTCCTCTTTTTTCATAAGCTCAAGAATCCGTTTGTCCTCTTCGGCGTCCAGCCAATAACCGTGCTGCTCCTCGCAGAAATCCAAATCGAGGTCGTAAAGCCGGTATTGAAAGCTCCTCATGAGCTTGCCGCACTGAGGGCATTTGCGGGTTGTGGAGTCCGAGCCAAGCATCAAGCTGCCCTTCTCGTCATCCCCGAAATCGAAAACCTCGTCCTCAAGTTGCGGGAGTTCCTGGCGAGTGAGCCACATGCCCTGACAGGAGGGACAGACTTCCATCTCGACACCATCGCGCTTTTTTTGCGCCAGTTCGGAATCGCAGATTGGGCATTTCATGGCGTGCATCATCGCTTGAGCTTCGCCGATACGAGATAGACTTCGCACCTCGACCTTGCCAGACCCGCGTGGCAAAATCCTCCGGCCCATTTCGGCGCATATTGTGTGGCAAGAAGTTGGAATCGGAACGGAATTCGGCGACCGCGCAATGGTCGCAGCGGATGCGCTGAGGTCGCAGAAGTACCTGGGACCGCGGGCGTCTCGCCCGCGCGCGGGTGCGGGCAAGACGCCCGCGGTCCCAGGAGCCCACGTCCTCCGCGCCAATCCTTCCTTCTTAATGGCTGGCAAGGTGGTGACCTCGCCACTCGGCAAATGACAGCACGATTATTGCCCAGGTGATGGGGCCAATCGCTTGTCCCCTTGCAAGAGGGGCGGCGCTGGAGCAGCATTCGTTCGTGGGCCCTTTCTGGGCTGGACGGGGTTGGCGGCAACGGAGGCGTAAATCTGAATGCGCGTCCCCGGTGATTGGAACGGGGGTGCGCAAGCGCCAATGATCTTATCGACCTGAACGGAGGACATCCGCCATGCAAGTCAGACATATCCTGCGCGACAAGGGACGCGAGGTCGTGACCATCGCAAGCGACGCCACAGTGTCGGAAGCCGCGCGGTTGCTTGCGGGCCGCCATATCGGCGCCGTGGTGGTCAGCGACCGCTATGGCGGGCTCGCCGGCATTCTTTCCGAGCGCGACATCGTGCGCGCCGTTGCCGAATACAGCGTGGCGGCGCTGGGCCAGAGCGTGAGCAAACACATGACGCACGCGGTCTCGACCTGCTGCGAAACCGATACCATCGACGAACTGATGGAAACGATGACGAATAACCGCTTCCGCCATATGCCGGTGATCGAGGACGAAAGGCTGTGCGGAATCATTTCGATCGGCGACGTGGTGAAGACGCGGATTGCCGAGACGGTGCGCGAAGCGGCGACCCTGCGCGAATACATCGCCGCGGGGTGACGGTTCGCGCGCGCGGCGCAGCGGGCAAGCTCGCCATGAATATCCTAGAGCGCGTTCCGCTCTTAGAACTAAAGCGTGTCATCCCGGCCGACGCGTGATCCCCGCTTTCGCGGGGAGAGAGCCGGGACCCAGGACCGTGAAGAAATTCCGTAAGCACTGCTTCTGGGTTCCCGCTTTCGCGGGAATGACACGCTCCAGGGTTCTACTGGCGAAGCCAGGAACATTTGTTGCGACCTGGCGTTTTCGGTTGGGGCCTCCGCGGCGAGGCATGAGCCTTTCCTGAGCGGAGGATCGCCAGGAGACACAACCAATGACACGGAAAGCCATCTTGCTGGGCGGCGCGCTGACGTTCGCGTTGACCGGCGCTGCATTTGCGCAGGCGGACACACAGTCTTCACCGACACCGTCTTCGCAATCGAAGCCCGCGCATCACCTTCGCCATCACGCGAAACATCACATGGCCACGGCGTATCTGCACCAATCGTCGCCCGCCGAGCGCGGCACGACGCGCGACCTCAATCTGCAACAGGCCAGCATGGTGCAGACCGCCGCGCCGGCGCCGCAGGATATGCGGAATATGCAGAACGTTCCGCCCGGCGATCGCAGCCTGACGCCGATGCAAAGACTTCCGAACGGCAATGCGCTGCAGAGCGCCACGCCCGCCGGCGGCGCAAAGGATACCGGGGCGCCTCCCGCTCGCTACTGAGACGCAGCGTATGCCGGGAACCGCGGTCGAAAGGGCCGCGTTGATCTCTCGACCCTGAGGCGCGTGCCTCGCGGCGAGTCAACCGAAGGAGACGCATCATGAGATGCAAGACAATGCTGTTGGGCGGCGCAGTTGCGCTGGCGCTGACGGGCGCCGCGACGACGGGAATGGCGCAACAGGCCGCGCCGGGCACCAACCAGACCAATGCGGGCCAGCAGCCCGCGCAGGCCACAACCGATCAATCTTCGCAATCACAGGCGACGTCATCGCAATCGACGACCAAGCATCGCGCTCGCCACCACACCCACCATCGCACGCATACCGCATCGTCGGAGCATGCGCCCTCATCCCCGGCTGAGAAGCGTACGACATCGCAGCTGAACGATCAGCAGCTCAACGGCCAGGTGGGCCTGCAGTCGGCGCAATCCGCGCCCGCCAGCACAACCAGCGCTCCGCAATCAGCGCAGCCGGGCAGCGAAACGAACGGCAACATGCAGTCGAATCCGAGCGGTACACCGACCGGATACACCGCCGCGCCACAGACTGGCACGCCGCAGAACGGACAGACCGGCACCGAGCCGAACAACGGCACCTCCATGCAGCCGAGCGGCACGCAGCAGCAGCCCGGTGCTGAGCCCGGAAACTATACGCCGAGCACTCAGCAGCCGAGCACCAACCCTCCCGGCCCGAGCAGCTAGCACCGACCCTTCCCCCGGTTAAACCGGGGGACCAGGCTCACCCTTCGACGGGCTCAGGGTGAGGAGTTTCTCCTCATCCCGAGCTTGTCGAGGGACCCGAGCCTGCCGAGGGGCGCGGCGGCAACCTACAGCCGCTGCACACGTTCTCTTTCTAAGAACAGAGCGTGCCATCGCGATGAAGATGCGGACGCGTCCAAGGATGGGAGTAGGTGCATGAAAACGATCCATCGCCACCGCGCCGCTTTTTTTGCCATTGCAGGCTTCGCAATGACATGCGCGTTGCTGTCGACGCTCGCGGCAACCGCGCAGACAACGAGCAGCAGCACCCCCGGCAGAAGTGTGAGCGCTCCGGCGGCAGGCCGCACGCCGTCTCAAACGGCGGCGCCGGTGAGAACGACCACCACGGCGGTGCCGATGACGGGCGCGATAGCCACGACGCCCCCCAATGCCCCGCCCGCAACACCTGCGAACACGACCCAGAGTGCAACGCCGGCGCCGATCGGGACGACAAACTGCGCACCTTCCACAACTTCAGCGAGCGGATGCGCACCCGGCACGACGCCGCCGCCCAACTCGATGAGTACGCCGCCGGAAACGGCCTATCCGCTCTCGCCGCCCGCTCCGCAATAAGGCGGCACGCGCCGGAACTCGCACACTCGGCGCCGCGTTTGAATCATGAGGGGGATAGGAGACAGTCATGCGTATCAGGACTCTCATTCTTTCCGGCGCGGCGATGCTTGTTTTCGCGGCGGGAGGCGCATTCGCACAATCCGGTAATGGCGACGGCCGCTACGGCAATGGGCCGTCCGAATCGACGCCATCGGAAACGCAGCAGACGGACCAGCTCAATCAGCAGGGCGTAAGCGGGGCCACGCAATCGCCGGCCGCGCCCGAGCAGGCCGCGCCGCAGAACGGTCCCGTCAACGATGAAGGTCCTGCACCGGATACGCAGTCCCAGTCCATGAGCCGGACGCAGTACGACGCGCAGCAGCAGCAGTACCAGGACCAGATGCAGCAATACCGCAATGCGCAGGGCCGCCACCGCGATGACCGCGACACCTATGCGCGGAATTTGCACGACTGGGACCAGGCGCAATATGCGTGGTACTACCCGCGGCCTTACGCCTATCGCTACGGCGACGAACACGGATTGCAGCCGCTCTATCTGATCGCAGAGCCGAGCCAGCAGCTTGCGCAACTCCCGGTCGAAGGTCCTGGCGGACGATGGGTCGGGCGCGTGCGCAATGTCGACATCGCACCCGACGGGCGGCCTGCGCGCATCGAGATCGCGCTCAACCGGCGCGTGTCGGTGTGGGTGAGGCCCGGTGATCTCCGCTTCGATCCGCAGTATCGCATGCTCTACACGAATCTGAGTCGCGAGGATCTGTGGAACATGCCCGGCGCCACCATCGCCAGCGGACCGTACTAACGGGCTATTGGTCCGGCCGTGAGCATGGAGCACATTGAGGAGCACGCACACGCGTTTTGATTCTTGAATTGATGATTATTCGCGACGCCCCTCCAGTTGTTACCCGGCCAAAGTCGCAGCCATTGCGCAAAAAACCGTTACGGTGGATCGACGATCCTTACGAATGATGGAGGTACGCGAGGATCGTTTTCATTCAGACCAATTGGGCTCGTCACATTTTGGAGTACTTCGGACAACCTCACGATCAATTAAGACTCAACAAACTCAAGTTGCGGCCAGTGCGTTCTGATATCTTTTTTCGAAATGACGACCAGGTCGTCACCCCTCGAATCGAAATATGTCCGGTTCGCGTTTAAGTATTCCCGCGATAGTCGGCGAACAGGCACGCTACTCTCGTAGCGGTGCCTGCCAAAATAATATAGGCCCCAGCCGTCACCCAACAAATTTTCCAATAGTTCGCATCGCGTGATGCCGCTTGCCTTCAGCTTGCTGTTGCTGTGCAATTCCAACATGGTGACA
Source organism: Alphaproteobacteria bacterium (assembly GCA_003131925.1). GTDB lineage: Bacteria > Pseudomonadota > Alphaproteobacteria > Micropepsales > Micropepsaceae > Rhizomicrobium. Next base: position 25,248 of record PKWC01000129.1, read on the forward strand.
GTGTCGGACTCGCGCATGACGCGTCGAGCTCCGTTGAGAATCTTGCCTTCATACCCTTCGACGTCAATCTTCATCAGGTCGGGTGAGATGTGCTGCCTCCGGCAAAAACCGTCCAGGGTTAAGAAGTCCATTGGGACCTGACGAGCGCGCGTATCAGTCGAATCCACGGTCATTCCCTTGTACTTGGTCATTTGCTGTGTCGCTTCGATATCGCCAACGGCGCCCTGAAAGGCGACTATTGCTTCGCGCCGGAGATGCGTGTTTGCCGCGAAATTTTCATTGAGGGCGGCAAAAGCTCGAGGGTTCATTTCAAATTCAAAGATTTTTGCTTCGCCCTTTGATACTGCAAGGGCGAGGAGACCAAAATAACCAAACAATGCGCCCACGTCGAAAAAGACGGCAGTTGGGTGGGCCCGCAAATACTCGATCAGGAGTTGCGACATGATCGGCTCGTGATAGCCGTTTGCGCAACGTCCCCCCAACCATCTCATCGGTTTTTTGCCGCAAAAGACGAAATGGGTTGCGTCGTCGATGTAGAGAGCCAACCCCTGAGGGGTTTTCTCGAGCACTGGGACTCGCAACATCTGTACTCCCGTCGAATTTAGCCGACCGCACCGAATTCGTTGCCCAGGACCGATGCCAAGATTTCGTAACGTGCACTAAGATTGAGCGCAATCCAAGGGATTGTCCATTCCGAACAAAGCATCAAACGTGGGCGGCTTGCTCACCAGCTGACGGAATCCGCGATCTTTGCACAAATATTCGTATACCTGCCTGTCTCTGAGCGGAACTTTTAAGAAAGGTCGCCGTGATAAATATTGCACGGCACCAAACCGGCCGTATTGCTTGAGCCTTTTCCGAGAACCTTTAGACCGCAAGCCGGCACAATATCCGCAGGAATCGATGTATGCGAACATCCTGCATCTGCGATTACTTTAGCCCAATGAATCTGCGGTCGCGCGGCTCCCGCCGCTACGACAGACAACGGCGACGATAGCCCGATTTCAAGTGTAGGAGCTAAAACAGGATCAATTGGCAACAGGATGCATGGCATAGGATTAGTAGCCGAGGTTGACGTTTTTTTGCTCATCACTTCCTGAGCAGAAAAATTTGTATGCTTGCAATGGTCCACCGCGCAACACATGTCTTGCCGGTCCGGGCCGCTTCGCCCGATCTGGAGCGCCATGTCAAAGCGGCGCAATGAAAAAAGCCGGGCGGTATCTAGGCGCCCGGCCTCGGTCAACCAATCAAGGGGGTCAATCCCAGTTGGCGCGAGGTTACTTTAAGACACTCACGTAATCTGAGCTGCATTGATCATTTCGGGAGTCATCCATGGATGCGGTGGAGCGATGAATCAACATTGGCGACCGCCCATTTGGGATTCCGTGTCTAGCCCTCCTTTGTGATCTCTCCGCGCCGCGTCATGGCCCCAAGCCTTGCTACAATCATTTTCGTGACGGCCAGATGGGCGGCGTTCGGGAAGCCCTTGGGCGCGACGATGGGCGCCGTGATCTCGCCAGCGGCAAGGGATTTTGGGCGTCCCGGATCGTCTCGCGGACAAGACGGGCCAGCTCGTCCCGCGTAGAATGGGCACCCCGACTTTAGCTTCGGCGGTGAGCGATGAAATCGGGGTGCTCCGGAGAGAGGGTGGCTATGGCCGCGTCCAGGTTCGCCAACGCGGCATGAAGCTTTGTGACCCGCTTCTCCGCATCGTGGACTTGGCCGGCAATCTCTTCGCGCCTTTTGCGCGGTGCCACCATGGCATGGTCGGTCATTCCCGAAAGGCAGGTCTGCGACCGTCAGATTTCTTGGGGCGTTTGCGCCATAATACTGGTGATTCCCCAAGACCGTTGACGCGATCATGGGCGGGTATGGTGCCGCGGGTGGTCCTTCGGCCGATCACCGCGGTCACGCGCCGAAGAGCGGGGCCTACAACATCGACATGTTCGGACGGATTCTGGACTGGTACGACCGGCGTCTCAGAAAACCCGGACAATAATCTTTCACGCTAACATCCAATCGCTTCGGGGCGGCCCGCATGCCGTGCATGGTGTCCCAGAGCATCACCACCACGGGGGAACCAAAGACCAAAACAGTTGGTACAAAATGGCCATGCCGGGGTAGGCTGAGGGACTGCCGATTCCGCGACGATCAGCGTCGCGGGCGGATGCGTGAGGGGGAACGTCACGCGTCCATGCTGGGCTGAAGGGGGATTCAGGCTATGTCACTTCGCATCTCCAAACGCGTCTCTTTGCGCCAGGTCCTGTTTTGCACCGCGTGCGCGCTTGCCGCTTCGTTTGGCATTCCGGCTCTCGCCGACGACCAGAACCAGGTCGAAACGGTGGTCGTCACCGGCACCATGCTCCACCAGACGGTGACGCCCTCGCCGGTGACCGTCATCTCGCGTGAGCAAATCGACCAGAGCAGCCTGACCTCGATCACCGACGTCATCCGCGCGATCAGCGCCGACAACAGCGGCACAATTCCGACGGCCTTCACCGGCGGCTTTGCCGTGGGCGCTTCAGGCGTGGCGCTTCGGGGGCTCACGGTCAATTCGACGCTGGTGCTGATCGATGGTCTTCGCACAACCAACTATGCACTCGCCGATGACGGGCAGCGCGGCTTCGTCGACCTCAACACGATTCCCCTCGACGCCGTCGATCACGTCGAAGTGCTGAAGGACGGCGCGTCCTCGCTGTATGGCACCGACGCGATCGCAGGCGTCGTGAACATCATCCTCAAGAACGACTACCAGGGCGAATCGGGCGAAGCGGAATTTGGAACCTCGCAGCATGGCGGCGGCACGATGGCGCGCGCGACGGCGACCTTCGGCACGGGCGACCTATCGTCCGACCACTACAACGCGTACATCAATTTCGAATATGAGCGCGACGACGCGATCCAAGTCGGGCAGCGCGGCTTTCCCTTCAACACCAACGACCTCACCTCGATCGGCGGGGAGGACCTCAATGCCGGCGACCCGGGCCTGAATTTGGGTTCGATCTATGGCTCGGTCACACCGGGGATTCTCACCAATCCTGGCGACGTGACCAGCGGCGTGCCGCTGCCAGGTGCGGTATCGCACCCGCTCCAGCCCTGCGGGCCCAAATCGACGCAGAAGACGGATTCGAGCGGCAACGTCTTTTGCGAGCAGAATCTGACTCTTTACGGCGACGATCAGCCCTACGAGAGCCGTTTCGGCGTCTATACCCGCTTCACTATCGAGCCGAACGCGAAGACGACCGCCTGGCTCGACGCAAGCTATTTCCAGAACGACGTAACGGCGAGCGGCCAGCCGACTCAGATTCAGAACGGAACGCCGCACAACACCGACAATATCGCCCTGCCAGCGACCCTGCCGGACGGCTCGCTCAATCCCAACGACCCGTTCGCCTCTCTGGGCGAGGCTGCGCTCATCAATTACGCATTCGGCGACATCCCGTCCTTCACTTACGAGAACAACCACGTCGTCCGCGCGGTGGCGGGCCTCAAGGGATCGCTGTGGGATTGGGACTACAACGCGAACCTGGTCGCCGCGCATAGCTGGCTCGACAGCACGCTGACCGGATTCGTCTCCTATCCTCAGCTGATCTCCGACGTTACCAACGGCACCTACAATTTCATCGATCCGTCGAAGAACAGCGCGGCGACCCGCGCGGCCCTTTCACCGCCCGCCGTCAAGACTTCGACCACGGATCTCGACGAGGCGGTTCTCAATGTCACGCGCGACGTATTCGATCTGCCCGGCGGCCCCGTCGGAGTCGGCATCGGCGTGGAAGGACGTTACGAAGCCACGTTCGATCCCGATCTCAATCCCAATATGATGTACCAGGGTCTCGGCGTTGCGCACACGATCGGGCATCACACGGTTTTTTCGGCCTATGGCGAGATCCTCGCGCCGGTTCTGCCGTCTCTCGAACTCGATGTTTCGGGGCGCTACGACCATTATTCCGATTTCGGCGGCAATTTCGATCCCAAGGTGGGCGTGAAATGGACGCCGATCGATCCGATCACGCTTCGCGGCACCTATTCGGAAGGCTTCCGCGCGCCGAGCTTCGCGGAGAACGGTTCGAGCGCGTCGGAGGGCTTCATCACCTTCTCCCCCCCGCAGTCCTTCATCAACGAGCACAACAATGACGGCTATGTGCAGCCCTATTCGCTGGGGCTGCTTTCATCGGCAAACCCTGACATCAAGCCCGAGACGTCGCGCAGCTTCACGCTGGGCAGCGTGGTCAAGCCACTTTCCGACAATTCGGTCACTGTCTCGGTCGACTACTACAACATCGAAAAGAGCAGCGTGATCGCGCAGGCCGATCCTTCTGTCGCGATCAACGATTATTTCGCAGGAATTCCTCTGCCGCCCGGATATGCCATCATCCTCGACAATCCCGATCCCAAATTCCCCAACGCGCCGCCGCGCCCGCTGGTCATTTCTTCGCCCTACATCAACGCGGATTCGCTGAAGACCGACGGGCTGGATGTCGAGGTGTCGGCGACCGCGGCGCTTCCCTACGACATCTCCTTGACGAGCGATCTCAACGTCACCAATATTTTCGACTACACCTTTACCTTCCCGGGCGGGGCGCCGCTCTCCTATGTCGGGCTGCAAAGCCCCTACATCCTGTCGTCGGGCGCCGGCACGCCGCGCTGGCGCGGCTCGTGGTCGAATTCGTTCACTTACGAGGCGGCGACGGTCACCGGCATCCTTTATTACACGAGCGGGCTTGGCGAATTCGGCGTCGACGCGTTTGGGCCGGGCACCGCGCCGGCCAACTGCATCTATCCCAACGCGCCCGACAATTGCCACATGCCGGAATTCTGGGATTTCGATCTCACCGGCAGCTACAAGTTCACCGACAATATCGAACTGTTCGGTTCGATCAGGAATCTCTTCGACGCGACGCCGCCGGTCGATCCGGCCGATTATGCGGGCGTGAACTACAACCCGACCTTCGCGCAGGCGGGGATCGTGGGGCGTTTCTTCTCGATCGGCGTGCGCGTGGCGTATTGATTGCTCCGCTCTCGCGCAGCGGGACGCGCGTTCACATCAGCGGTTCAATGCTTGTAGGGTCCGCGCGAATGGGCTAACGGTCACGTGCTTGGGCCACTGGCGGCTATCTCAAATCCACGCCCGGCGCTGGCGACATGCTCAATTGGGAGATTGTAGAACCGCCGCAAAATGACAGGGCAATATAGCCGGCGGCTCTTCAGGAGGGGTCAACGATCCGCTATCGCCCCGTCGCCACGATACTGACGTTAACCGCGTTTGGTGGCCATCGGGCGACGCCCTACAGCCGTGCATCCAGATTTGTCCCCCGGTCGGGGGCAGATGCTGAATTGGGAGATCACGGAATAGCCTCATCCCGTTCATGAATTGCGAACCGCGTTTCGCAGTCGTCCACAAACAGCAGCACAAGTTGCCTCTCTGTCTTATCGAATAGACCCTCTGCAATCGTCCTGACCTGACTTGCTCGATGGCAAAATTCACTTGAAGGGATGCGCTCCGGCATGACTCACGGGCTCCATGGATCGTCGGAAAATGTACAGCCGCCGAAGTAGCCGCGATGTTCAAAACAGGACATCAATCGCCAGATATTCCGCGTCGAGACATTTGTTAGACTGCTCTCGCGCTTCGGCGGATGAAACAAAGACGTGTGCAGCGCACACCTTTCTTCCTCACGAGGGCTAACGCGAGCGCACATCATTTAATGTTCCAGTCGGCGCTGACCAATCGCTCTTATTTTCCTCCCCCAACATGGGGGAGGTGGTTTGCGGAGCGAAGCGGAGCAAACCGGAGGGGGGGAGTCCGCGCGCGGCGCGCGCCACTTCCCCCTCCGCCTCGCTGCGCTCGGCACCTCCCCACGTTGGGGGAGGAAAAGAAGGGAGGAAAGAGGGCGCGTGGATTTGTTCGTGGGAGCCGTCACATCCAAACCAGGAACGTGCGTTCTTCGCCCGTCACCGGGTCGCGCGTCTTTGTTTCGACGAGCTGGCGCGGCGGTTTTGGCGCAGGCGGTACGTTGCAGGCAGCCTCTCCCATTTCCTCGAGTTTTTGCCGCGCATATTCGAGCCAGCCCTCGCCCGGGCCGGGATTGGCGAACCAGGCGAGCGCCTGGGCGGTGGAATCGACCTGGTCGTCGTGCCGGCCGCGCGGAAACGCCATCATCTCGGCGAGATAGGTCTCAAGCCACGGCGCTTCGCGCGGCAAATGCACGAAGCCGTTCTCGATCGCGGCGGTCTGCGCGTGCAGGCGCATGACCTTGTCGCCCTCGGGCGCGACCTTCTTCACCTGGTAGAGACCGTCGTTGATCAGTTCCTGGATGAGCTGCGTGCCCGACGCGCGATCCTCGATCAGCACCGTTTCGGGCCTGAACAGCTCCGCTTCGGCGCGCACCGCGCGTTTCAGTTCGGGGTAGTTGAGCTTCTGCCGCAGCACCTTGACGAGATAGTAGTGCTTCTTCTTCACGCCCCAGGTGGTGCAGACGCTGTAATCGGCAAGCTCGGTCGCCTTGTTGGCGGTGTCCCAGCTTTGCACGATGCGCTCGAAACGCTCGGGCGCCGCGTCGTAATACAGAAACCAGTCGCGCTTTACCATCCCGCCGCCGGCCGGCGAGGGCGTCTGCTGGTATTGGCCGGCGAAATTGTAGCCGCCAAGCGCGCGCTTCAGCCGTTCGAGTTCGTCAATCGGTTCGCGCGCTTCGTGAAGCGGCTCGCCCGCTTTGCGCCCGAAGACGCGCTTGCCCCGCCACGTCTCGACGAGATGGCTCTCGTCCGCTTCGGCGATCGCCGGAAAGGAAACGACGTCCCATTCCTCCTGCCGCATCACGTGGCCGACGAGATCGTCCTCGTGCAGGCGCTGCATGATGATGACGATGGCGCCTTTGCGACGGTTGTTGAGGCGGGAGTAAAGCGTGTTGTCGTACCAGTCGTTGAGCCGCGCCCGCGCGTTGTCGCTCACCGCTTCCTCGGGCTTCAGCGGATCGTCGATGATGATGGCCTCACCGCCGCGGCCCGTCACCACGCCGCCCACGCTGGTGGCGAGGCGGAAACCCTGGCCGGTCGTCGCGAATTCCTCGACCGCGGCGCGCGTGGGCGACAGCCGCGTCGGGAAATGACTCTCGTAGAAGGCGCTCGTCATCAGCGTGCGGCAATCGCGGGACAGCTTGTCGGAAAGCTCCTGCCCGTAGCTCACGCAGAGAAGCTGCGCCGCGGGATCGTGCGCGAGCCACCAGGCGGGAAAGGCGATGGACGCGGCGTGGGATTTCAGATAGCGGGGCGGCAGGTTGACGATCAGCCGCTTCGTCCTGCCCAGCCGCACGTTTTCGAGTTTCGCCGCCAGCACCGCGATGTGCCAGTTGTCGAGAAACGGTGTGCGCGGATTGAGCTCGCAGAAGCAGCGATGCAGGAAAGTATGGAAATCGTTCTGCAGCAGCAGCCGGTATTCCTCCGGCGTGAGGGGCGAGATCTCATTCCCTGCCCCGGAAGCGATCGCAGTCATGTGGGGGATTCCTTGTGCACGGAAGAGAGGCGGTCATGCTCGCCGCATCCTTCGACAAGCTCAGGATGAGGGTTTCCTCCGTATCTCTCGCCCTGAGCTTATCGAAGGGCGATAAGTTCATGCTTCGACAGGCTCAGAGCGAGAAAAAACACCCTCATCCTGAGCTTGTCGAAGGATGAAAACGTACCGCCTGCGCTGCGCTAGACGATGAATCTATTTTCTAACGATTCCTTTATCCGCCATTCCTAATAGCCGCCATTCCTAAGCTTCGTCTGTGTCAGGGGGCTCGGGGGATTGGCGGCCGGCGCGCGCTTGGGCATCCCCGCGTCGGCCGCCACCTGTACTTTCTCATTCACAAGAGCTAGGCTCGTCTCCATGAGCCGGCCGCCCGCCGGGCCTGCGTCCGTCGCGTAATCCATCTCTCAAAATCCGGAAGGGGACACCATGCGGACGATGATTCTCGCTGCAACCTTTGCAGCGCTTTCCGTTTCGCTTGCCTGGGCCGACGACGTCATGACCTCGCGCTACGGCAACACCACCATCGCCACCGACTCGAAGGGTGTGCAGACGAAACTGTACTACGGCGCCGACGGCACCTTGACCGGCAAACAAGGTGACATGAGTTTCAAGAGGACATGGAAAATCGCCAACACCGAACTTTGCCTGACCTTCACGACCGCGGTGCCCGGCATGTCCAATCCGTTCTGCGTGACCGTTGCCGCGCACAAGGTCGGCGACACGTGGCAGGGCGGCGACCGCACCGTGACGCTCGTCAAGGGAATTCAGTAGCGGGGGGAGCGCCTCCGTCGGGCTGGTCCGCACCGGCCGGCTCGTTGGGAGGTGTGCCCTCGTTGGCGGCGTGGTCGATGGGCTTGGCCAAGCCAATCCCCGCGCCTTCGCGGGCAATGCGCGCCAGGAACGCCTCCATCACCTGCCGGTCCACATCGGCGAGCGGCTGCGCGGAGGCGTCGCGTTCGTCCTTCGCTTCGTTCTTGTGAATCTCCGCGAGCAGCTGCTGCATGATGCGGGGATCGCCTGCCTCCGCTTTGCCGACAAGCTGGCGAGCGACCGATTCAAGCCGCGTCATGTTTCTTTCTTCGCCATCGACCCTGACGCTGACCTGCTCGTGGAGAACGGCGGTCACGGCGGCGCGGAAATTGCGGAACCCGGGCGGACGGCCTTTGGGATTGCCCGACTGGCCCTTCTTCCAGCAATGCTCCCTGGGCGGGCGCTTGTAGCCGACGGCTCCGCCGCCGTTCGATTCGTCGCTCATCATGTCCCTGTGTTGTGATTGTCTTCGCGGCAACGCCGACTTCGGCCGGCGCTCGCGCCAATGAAAAACCCGGCCGCTCTTGCGAGCGCCGGGCGCATCATTCCAACGTGACAAGTTCGATAGCGCATTTGATCAAAAGGTACTGGCCTGTTTAGGTCAAATCAGGCCAGTGGTTTTTCAAATCCGGCCACTGTCGTCTTAGCGGCGTTTTTCGGTGTCGCGTTCCTATTTGTGCTGGCGGGAGGTGCGCGGGCGTCAAGTAGCGTCGTTATGGCTTGCTGTGAGCGAGACAGTAACAACGTCCATTTTATAGGGGCCACGCGCAGAGGCGATAGCCACCATCATGTCCAGTTGCGCAATGACGACGCTATATCGCGTTTTTCGGTTGAACCCGAACGCATCTCGGTAATTTACAATCCCATAGCCATACAAAGCCTTGCCGCTATCGTCCCGCTGAATGTCGGCTATCTGCTGTCGGCTGAACGGAGTATGAGTCCGCGCCACAATGTTCACCGTCTGTTGAGGAAAGAGGACGGTTTCACTCTTTATGAGTTTGTTGACTGGATAGTGAAATGGAAACCGTTCTGGCAACGGTTCCGGCAAAATGTCCAAAAAGCCTTCTCCGATCACCTTGAACGCCGGTGTCTGCCCGACATTTTTTACTTCAAAATCGGCAATCCAATTTCCGGTCTTAGTTATAGAGATTGTAAATGGTTTCGTCTCAATCAGGTCAGCGCGCTTCGGATTGACGCTCACGTAAGCTCGCAGTTGCCTTACAGCAACAAAGGCGATTATCAAAAACGTCACGAACAAAGCAATAGTCTGCAAAGCACCAACGACGATGGACGTAACGCCGATTACTCTAGCGTCTTTCGCCGTCGCCTCACGCTGTTGATAATCATCCTGCCACTCGGTTTTTTGTTCGCTATCTTTGGTATTTGGTGTGTTGAGAGCGGGCGCCCCATTGGCGGAGGTGCGAGCATTTTCGCTAGTGTTTTGCTGCCCGCCTTTGGATGGCTGTTGTACGGGGCTACTTTGTTCCGTTCGACTTGGAACTGGTGGCTGTGATGCTCGTTTGGCGCCCGGAGTCGGAACGGTCGCGGTCACCGCAATCAGGATCAGTGTTGCTATCTTTAGCATTCTCTATTTCCATTTGGAGTGCCACGCATTGAGCGCGGTAGCAGCGGCGGTAACTGCGTTAATTATCTCAAGTCATGAAGTTCAGTTTGGGGGCTACGGTGTCCCATCGGCCCAGCACATCGAGGTGCAGCCGATTCGCCACAAATGGATCGGCACCGTAATGAAGCTGGAGAACTGCTTGAGTGCGCCTCGCAACCAATGGCTCAAAAATATCCGAGTATTCGACACCCAATCGCATCACGCACCTTCTCTCACCCCTGAATATGGCTGCGAGTTCTTCGTTGGTGAAATCAATGTGGGCTGCCGTAGCAGTTGTTCCGGCCCCAATAACCCCGACCCGCTTCTCTGGGACGCTGTTGAAATCTGGAAACACGACCCTTTCTTCCGACGCATACCACGCTTTCTCAGTATGAAAATAGACCAGAATTGCCGGGGTCTGGCCGCCGTTCTGCCAATGGAAATAGAACCTACTAATCGGAATTGGCTTACCGCCAGTAGCGGGATCAAGCGGACCTGCAATACGGACGGCTTGCGTCCCTCCCATCACCACGTAAGCACGTCTAGTTTTGACGACGTTATCTTGACTAGCTGCGAGTGTGCTAGCGGCGATGCGATTGGCCTCTCTTGCGACACCCAAACTCGCATCCATGTCCATGGCTTGTTGAGCAGACGATGCTTCGGCCTTGTCAATCGACTCTCTGGTGAGCCCCGCCAAATTTCGAGTCTGCCGCCACAGACCAACATTGAAGACCGTCAAAAGGCCAGCAAAAACGGTACTCCAGAACGCGGCCGAGATGAACCATCGCCATGGATTTTCGTCGGGGGATACCTGGCTGGCATTGGCATGGGTGCCATGATCATGTGGATTACCCGTCGCGATAATCCATCCAAGTTCAACAGCGATAACCGCCATGACTAGAACGGCGGCCCAGACGAGTCTGCGATCTGCGTCTCGCACGCCGATTGCCGCTCAGATGTCCCCTAACCTCACGTTTTCGACGCCCAGAGCCGTAAGGGAAGCGACAAAGAATGTCGCTGGAAACGTACCCCGATTCAGCTTGTTCGCGATAGACGCCTTGGTTTCGCCGTGGTCGTGCTTTTTCAGCTTTTCTGCCAATTCGTCGTATGTCACCCCTGACCGCTTTAGTTCGGCCTTCAAGTGCCGGGACACCCGGTCTTCCCAGCTAGGCTTTTTCTGCTTTCCTGCCATGGTTCCTACTCCTAAAAGAAAAGTCTCATATACGAGAACTTTCCGCTTGACTAGCCCCCATGTGTTCTCATATATGAGAACTAGAGGCTGGTTACGGGATAGGTCAATGGCGAACGTGCTTCCGAGGGAAAAGCAGATTGCGGTGATCGCCGCACTCTGCGAGGGCGTGAGCATCCGGGCAACGGAAAGGCTTACGGGCGTCAACCGGGAAACGGTGATGAAGCTAGGTGCCCGCGTCGGGATGGGATGCGCCAAGGTTCACGGTCGCCTTATGCGCGATTTGAACGTGAGCCGCTTGGAGTTTGATGAAATCTGGCAGTTTGTTGGCAAGAAACGGAAAGCCGTTCGCGCTGGCGATCCTGCCACGGTTGGCGATCAATATACGTTCGTGGCGCTGGGCGGGTCATCCAAGGCGATTATCTCCTACTACACCGGCAAGCGCACCCATGAAGCCGCTGGGGCCTTTGCGAAAGACGTTCGCGCGCGGGTGCTAGGTGCTCCGGAAATTTCCACGGACGGCCTCAACGCCTATCCTGTGGCGATTGAGGAGGCATTTAAGACCGAATGCAGCCACGGCGTTGTCGTGAAAGAATTTGCGGCGATGCACGCTGGCACCGACGCCCATCACCGCTATTCTCCGGGCGAAGTCGTTTCCATCGAATATCGCAAGGTCGCTGGCGATCCGCGCGAAATCTCAACGTCTTTCATCGAACGCCAGAACCTTACGATCCGGATGCAGCAACGCCGCTTCACGCGGCTGACAAACGCATTCAGCAAGAAATTCGAGCATCACGTCGCGGCATTCGCGCTCTATGCGGCTTGGTACAATTTCTGCCGCGTGCACCAGACGCTCCGGATCACGCCAGCGATGCAGCTTGGCGTGACGGACCACATTTGGAGCATCGGCGAGCTAATCGACGCGGCGCTTGACGGAGAATTGCCTACGGGAACGACAACCGAAAACCCCACGAACCTTAATCCATCAGACGCGATCCAATCGACGCGCCATCACGGCCAATTCAAGGG
>PKWC01000194.1 GCA_003131925.1 Alphaproteobacteria bacterium
ACGTTGGGGGAGGAAAACGGAGCGCGGTTTAGGCCGATGCGGCGTTCTGGCTTTGGGGTTCGCTTTCGTCGTCGGCGAGACTCTTGACGAGATCGATCACCCGCCTGCGGACCTTCGGCTCCCTGATCCGCATGAAGGCGAGAGTCAGTTGCATCCCTTCGTTGCTGGAGAGGAATTCGACGGCTGAGGGCGTTGCGCGATCATTGGCGATCGGCGAGGTCGCCGGACCCTGCTCCATCACATCCTCATAGAAATAGCTCACCGAAACGCCGAGGATTTGCCCCACACGATAAAGGCGCCCGGCGCCGATCCGGTTCACCCCCTTCTCGTATTTCTGCACTTGCTGGAAGGTGAGGCCCAGCATCTCGCCGAGCTTCTCCTGGCTCATCCCGACAAGCATGCGCCGCAGCCGCACCCGGTTGCCGACTTGGGCGTCGATCGAATTCGCCTGCTTTTTCGGTATCGGATCTGACACGAATTTTCCGTTTCCGTTCTATAGCTTAGCGGGAATTAAGCCATTTTTTTGGCGACCTTCCCTGGCCGCGTGAACGCCCACAAAAGGCCGCCGGCCAGCAGCAGGGCGAATCCCATGTCCCCTAAACGCGCATAGGGCGTGGATGGCAGCGCCCTGGGCAGGGGGGCATCGACGATTCCTGCCTTTCCCAGGCCCAGGCTGGCAACAATGCGCCCCAAGGGATCGATCACCGCTGAAACGCCGGTATTGGCGGCCCGCGCAATCGGGATGCCCTCCTCGATGGCACGCACGCGGGCCATCAGAAGGTGCTGGAATGGGCCGCTGGAAGGACCAAACCAGGAATCATCGGTCACGTTCACGAGCCAGCCGGGACGCACAATTCCAACCACGGCGCCCGGGAACGCCACTTCGTAGCAGATCAGCGGTCCCATGAGCGGTGCGCCCGGGACATCGAAATTCAGCGGCCCGGGGCCATGATCGAATCCGTCAGGCATGTCGACGAGCTTGGTGATGCCGAGCGCGTGCAGCAGGCGCGGAAGGGGAAGATATTCGCCGAACGGCACAAGGTGGAACTTGTCGTAAACGCCAAGCAGGCGGCCTGCGTGCGAGAAGATGTAAAAGCTGTTGGTGGCACGGAACCCGCCTTCGGGAGAGATGAGGGTACGCACCGCTCCCGTCATCAGCACGCGATCGTCCGGCGTAAGAGAAGCGATCTGATCGAGAGCCTCCGGCGAGCGCGCGAGGAGAAAAGGCGGCGCCGCTTCCGGCCAGATGATGTGCGTCGGCATCGTGCGCGATGGCGTCTCGCTCAGATCAACAAGCCGCGCCCAGTTGCGCGTGCGGAATCGAGCAACATACTTTTCCGCTTGCGGCACATTGGGCTGCACGAGTCTGAGGCGAACGCCCGGCACGAAACCCGAATTGGCCATCTGCATTCGCAGTTCGCCGCCGATCCACAGGAGCGCGAAAAATGCGATGAGCGCTGAAGGCAGGCGCCATGCGCGTGGCCTGCTGCTCCCGAATTCCGCGAGTGAGAAGCCGAGGAGAAGCGTCAGCAAGGTGAGCCCGTAGGCGCCGATCGCGGCTGCGCTTTGCATGACGCCGGGCGCGGCGCCCCACGCATAGGCAGCCAGGTTCCAGGGAAACCCGGTCAGGAGATGGCCGCGCAGCCATTCGCAAATTGCGTAGGCCGCGCCCAGGAGAAAAATGCGTGAGCTGCCGGGGCGCCAGAACAAGGCGGAGATGCCGCAGGCCAGCGCCGGAAAAAGCGCAAGTCCGCCGGGGAGCAGGACGGCCACGAACGGGATTTGCCAGGCATGCGCGGATGCGTCGACCGTGAAGGCGTAGCCGACCCAGTAGAGACCGGCGAGGAACTGCCCGAAGCCAAAGGACCAGCCGACGAGCGCCGCCGTGCGAAGCGGACGTGCGTCAAGCACGGCTCCATCGACCAGCAGCACAAGGACGGCGCACGCTGCGAGCATCGCAGGAAAGAATCCGATCGGCGCAAAGGCTAGCGCCGAAGCGAGGCCCGCGCCGAGCGCCAGAACAAATCGCCGCCAGCCGCGCGCGCCGGCGATCCATGCGCCGCACCGGGTGAGCGCCGCCAACGCGCTAGAACTGGGAATCAATTTTGAGTGCTGCAGGAGAAAATTTAGCGCAGAGGACGCGGAGGATGCGCGGTGGACGCAGCAAGGGCCGGGCGCGCGAAGCGCGCAAGAAATTTCTCTGCGTCCTCTGCGCTCCCTCTGCGTCCCCTGCGCTAAAAATTCCGGTTCTGTACATGAGCTACCAGAGATCAATATCGGACTTTACGTTTCGCGCTCCGGATTCGGGTCGGGCGGCGGTTGCGATTTGCGTAGGCGCAGGCGCTTTACGCGGCGCGGGTCTGCCTCGAGCACTTCGAATTCGAGACCGGACATGTGAGGGATGATCTCGCCGCGTTCGGGAACCCGACCGAGAAGCGACACGACGAAGCCTCCCAGCGTGTCGACGTCCTCGTCTTCGCCCTCAGGCTCGATATCGAAGCCCGTCTGTTCGCGAAAATCGTCAAGATCGAGCCGCGCATCGGCTTCGTAGCCGCCGTCGGGCAGAGCTTTCAGCTGCGGCGCCTCAGCGACATCGTGTTCATCGTCGATGTCGCCGACGATCTCTTCCACCAGATCTTCGATGGAGACCAGGCCGTCCGTTCCTCCATATTCGTCGATGACCAGCGCCAGATGCATATGCGTCGTCTGCATCTTGAGCATCAGATCCAGAGCGGGCATGGACGCCGGGACGAAGAGAAGGTTGCGCCGAATTTGCGCGATCGAGACGTCGGGCAGGCGCATGCCGCCGTCTTCCGCAATTTCGACCAGCGAAAGAACGTCCTTGATGTGGACGAGGCCGATGGGATCGTCCAGCGTCTCGCGATAGACCGGCAGGCGTGAATGCTGCCCTTCGCGAACGCCAGTGACGAGTTCCTTGAGCGAGGTATTCTCCTCGACTGCTACGATGTCGGCGCGCGGAACCATGACGTCGCCGACGCGAAGCTCGCCGAATTTGAGCAGGTTGGCGAGCATAATGCGTTCCTGCGGCGAGAGCTCGGCACTTTGACGATCGCTTTCCTCGATGACTTCTTCGAGACTCTCCCGGATCGCGTGCATCCCGTGACCGCGCCGCAAAAGATGCGAAAGCCGCTGCAGCAGCGACGCGCTCCGTCCGTTGCCGGGGGCAGCGTGATCCTTGTGGTTTTGATCCGACATGGGTCTGGAATGTCGTAACTATTCGGCCGCAATGCGCGCGTAGGGGCTCGCAAGCCCAAGCTCGTGCAGGATTGCAGTCTCCAGGCGCTCCATGATCCGGGCCTCGCGTACCGAGACGTGATCATAGCCCAGAAGGTGGAGAACGCCATGCACGGTCAGATGCTGAGCATGTGCACAAAGGCCGATACCAGCCCTGGTTGCCTCGCGCTCCGCGACGCCCAGCGCGAGCGCGACGTCGCCAAGATACCCTTTGGACGTCGCCGTCGCCGGAAACGCAAGAACATTTGTGGGAGCATCAATGCCACGAAATTGCGCATTCAGTGCCCGCAGGCGCTCGTCGTGGCTGAGCAGAATTGTGAGCTGGGCCGCCGATTGCTCTGGCGCGCCGCGCAACAATGCGAGCCGGGCGGCGCCGCGCACAACCGGGAGCTCGACGCCGCGCCGCCGCCAATTGGGCTCCTCGACGACAAGGGAAACGCTGTTCCTCGGCTTCATTCTTCCGTGATGCCGCCGCGGCGCACGTCCCGCGCGGTAGCTTCCTTGTCCTGATAGGCGCGCACGATCCGCGTGACGAGGGGATGTCGCACTACGTCCTTGTCGCTGAAATGCGCCGTGGCGACGCCTTCGACATGCGCCAAAGTGGCAAGCGCCTCGTTGAGCCCTTCAGGCCGTCCTCCCGGAAGATCGCTCTGCGAGGGATCGCCGGTCACCACCATCCGCGCATCTTCGCCAAGGCGGGTGAGGAACATCTTCATCTGTGCAGACGTGCAGTTCTGCGCTTCATCGAGGATCACGAAGGCGCGCGCGAGCGTCCTGCCGCGCATGAAGGCTAGGGGCGCCACCTCGATCACGCCCGACTCCATCAGGCGAACGCACAGCTCTCCCATCGTTTCGAACAGCGCATCGTAGAGTGGCCGCAGATAGGGATCGATCTTTTCCTTGAGATCGCCTGGCAGAAAACCCAACCGCTCGCCGGCCTCCAATGCGGGCCTCGAGAGGATGAGACGCTCGACTCGGCGCTCATGCAGCAGATGTGCGCCGTACGCTGCCGCAAGGTAGGTCTTGCCCGTCCCGGCGGGCCCGATACTGAATACCAAAGGGTGCGTGCGCATGAGATCGAGGTAGGCGCGTTGCGCCGGAGAGCGCGCGCGAGCGACCCGCGACGCAGCCGTCTTGATCGACGCCGTCCCGAATTCCGCGGCGCCGGGCGTTTCCGATTCATGCAGCGCAAAACGAATTTCCGCATCGACATCGGCGAGCGCGACCTGCTCTCCACCTTCAAGCCGCGCATAGAGCGCGCGCAGGACGCCTGCCGCGCGCTCTCGTGATTCCGGAGCGCCTTCGACCGAGATCAGGTTGCCGCGCGTCGCCACGCGCACGCCGAGCTTCTGCTCAACGCGCACGAGATGTTTCTGATGCGCACCGCCCAGCGCGGCAAGCTTCTGATTGTCGGGAAATTCGAGCGTCACCTGCTCCCTTGGAATGGGTGCGCGGCGTGCGGCAGGCGGTCTCAACAGCTGCCCGCCATGGCATTCGCGTTCTGCACCACAAGTTCGCCCTTGAGGCTGTTGGAAAGCACCTGTGCAATGCGCACATCACGAATGTGGCCAATGAGGTTGCGCGCATTGTCGACATGGACGGGCTGCAGCCACGGGCTGCGGCCGATCGCCTGTCCAGGCTTCGTACCCGCCCTCTCGAAGAGGACCGGCACGGTGCGTCCGGCACAAAGCTGGTTGAACTCCGCCTGCTGTTTGTCGAGCAACGCCTGAAGCTGCGCGAGGCGCGCCGATTTGACGTCTTCAGGTATCTGCTTCGGCAAAGCGGCAGCGGGCGTACCGGGGCGCGGGCTGTATTTGAAAGAGAAAGCCTGGGCGTAACGCACGTCGCGGACGAGTTGCAGCGTGGCCTCAAAGTCCGCGTCGGTCTCTCCGGGAAAGCCCACGATGAAATCTGAAGACAACGCGATATCGAATCGCGCTGCGCGAACGCGTGCCACGATCTCGCGATAGCGATCCCCGGTGTGCTGGCGATTCATTGCTGCGAGAACGCGGTCCGATCCCGATTGAACCGGCAGGTGAAGATACGGCATCAATTTGGGGATTTCGCGATGCGCGGCGATCAGGTCGCCGCTCATGTCGCGCGGATGGCTTGTCGTGTAGCGCAGCCGCTCG
Organism: Alphaproteobacteria bacterium; assembly: GCA_003131925.1. Taxonomy (GTDB): domain Bacteria; phylum Pseudomonadota; class Alphaproteobacteria; order Micropepsales; family Micropepsaceae; genus Rhizomicrobium. The sequence goes on from PKWC01000194.1 coordinate 5,388, forward strand.
AGTCCTTTGATAGCGTCGAGCGAACCGATGAGACGTGCGAGGCTCCAGGCTTCGCCGTCCGCTGCGATGCCCCGATAGGCATTGACGTTTTGGCCCAACAGCGTGATTTCCTTCACGCCATTCGCGGCAAGCCGGCACGCTTCCTCCACGATCCGCTCGGGCGGACGAGAGAACTCGGCGCCGCGCGTATAGGGCACGACGCAAAACGTGCAGAACTTGTCGCAGCCTTCCTGCACGGTCAGAAAAGCGGATGGTCCGCAATCGCTGCGTTCATCGGGCAGCGAATCGAATTTCTCCTGGGCGGGAAACTCCGTCTCCAGGACATGGCCTGCCCCGCGCGAGATGCGCGCGATCATTTCCGGCAGCCGATGGTAGGATTGCGGTCCCACCACCATGTCGACAGCTTTCTGGCGCGCAATGATTTCCTCGCCCTCCGCCTGTGCGACGCAGCCCGCGACGGCGATCAGCATCGAGCCGCCGCCCTTCGCCCTGCTGTCCTTCAACTTCTTCAGGCGGCCGAGTTCGGAATACATTTTCTCGGCGGCTTTCTCGCGGATGTGGCACGTGTTCAGAATTACCAGGTCGGCGTTCTCGGGGCGGTCGTCAGGCTCATAGCCGATCGCCGCCAGCAAATCCGCCATGCGCGCGGAATCGTAGACGTTCATCTGGCAACCGAAAGTCTTGACGAACAGCTTCTTCATCTCTGCGCCAGTTCGAGGCTCGCGGGTTATGAGTGAAGGGTTCAAGCTTGACAAGGAGTTACGTCACGCCGCGGCAGCGGCACGGGATTCCTGCCGTGGAGCGGCTGCGCGAAGCTGTGCGCGCGCATCCGGCGGCAAGCCCGCGAGGGCTCGTGCCTGTCCGCGGCGCACTGCCGCTTCCGCCACGACTGCAAGAGCCTTGCGGCTTCCCTCGGTGTCGACACTTGTAGCTTCATGGAACTCGACGACCACCTCGAAAGGGCCCGTCTGCATGGCTTCCCATAAATGCGGCACCAGCTCCATGTCGCCATACCAGGCAAACAGCGGACGCATATCGCGCGCCATCGGCAGACCATAGAGGCCGACATAGGACACTGACACGGGCTGCACCGGGACATGCCGCACCCGCCCCTGCGCATCCGTTCCCAGTTCCGCTTCGGCTGCTCCCATCAGCGCGCTCTTGAAGGAAAGCACCCGGTTGCCGTCATTGGACGTTCCTTCCGGAAACAGGACGAGCGCATCGCCTTGCGCGAGGCGTTCGCGAATCAAGTCGCGGGCTTCGACGGTCTGCGAACGTTTCGCGCGTTCGATGAACACCGTTTCCTGGAGCCTCGCCAACGTTCCAAACAAGGGCCAACTCGCGACCTCGCTTTTGGCGACAAAGGAAACGCGCGCCGCGGACGAGAGAACCAGGATGTCGAAATAGGAGGTGTGATTGGCGACCATCAGCACTCCGCTCGAGCAAACGGGACGTCCGACGACGGTTACGCGAATGCCGAACAATCGGCAGAGGAAACGATGATAGCGCTGCGGAAACGTCTTTCGCCGTTTGAGCCGAAGACGCACCGCCATCTCCTGCCACGGGATCAGAACGATGGTGACGAGCAGAAATACAGAGAGGATGGCGGCGGCGCGCAGGGATTGCACGTCAATGTCCGCGCTTCCTGGCGCCCTTCGGCACGCCGTAGAGTTCCAGCCTGTGATCGATCAACTCGAAGCCCAGTTCCTCGGCGACGCGCCGCTGCAGGCGCTCGATCTCTTCATTGCGGAATTCGATGACCCGTCCGGATTGTACATCGATTAGATGGTCGTGATGCGAGTCCGGAACCTCCTCGTAGCGCGAACGCCCGTCGCGGAAATCGTGCCGCTCGAGAATGCCCGCATCCTCGAACAATTTCACCGTGCGGTAGACGGTAGCGATGGAGATATGAGGATCGAGCGCGGCCGCCCGCCGGTACAATTCCTCGGCATCGGGATGATCCTCCGCATTCGACAGCACGCGCGCGATCACGCGGCGCTGATCGGTCATCCGCAGGCCCTTTTCGGCGCAAAGCTTTTCGATCCGGCTCAGTCGGCCGTCCCTTCCCCGAATACGGGTGAAGTCTAATCGACTTCCCGCCCTCTGCCCATGCTTTCCGAAAGCACCCGTTTGAGAATGAGCCCGTCGCCGCGGACGCCGCGTGTGCCCTGATAATAAGCCGGCCTCGAGCCAACCTCACGGAAGCCCAGACCGCCGTAAAGCGCTCTGGCGGCATCGTTTTCGACCGCGACTTCGAGACAAATTTGCAAGGCGCCCATCGCCGCCGCTCTTATGGCCGCCATGCGGATCAATCCCGAGCCGAGGCCCTGGCGGCGCGACTCTTGGCGTACGCCGAGCGACAGGATTTCGGCTTCGCCCGCGACGGCGCGTGCAACCAGGAACCCCGCCGGCGCTCCCAAGTCCACTGCCACCAGGCTGAAAGCGCCGGGCTGGGCGAGAAGGCGGCCCAGGAATTCTGGTCCCCAGACCTCCGAAAAACAGGCGGCTTGCAGATCGGCGATCGCCGGCAGGTCCGCCAGCGTTCCTGGTCGAACCGCGACCGTCACGGGCCGCCGCCTTTGGCCGGCAACCGCGCATCGGGCGGCCGCAGATAGAGCGGTCCCGGAACCGCTTCAGGCTCCGGCTCTCCAAGCGCAAGCCGCCCAACCCACACTGCGTCGGGGGCGCGGATGTCTGTCGCCGTTGCTGCGCCACCCAACTCTCGCCATTTTTCCGCTGCGGGTGCGCCGGCTGTGCCGGCAAATGCCACGGGGTCGTTCCGTGTGTGGATCTGTTCGATGAGCGCGTGCAATGCCTCATCGATCGTCGTCAGGCGCGGTGGCACTAGCGTGGAGGTGCCGACCATCGCCGACGCGTAAACTTCACCGCGTTTGGCGTCGTGCAGCACAGCGGCTCCGCGGGCGCCTGTCTCCGCCATCGCGGCTTGCGCCATGGCGGCCAAAGTCGTCACCCCGANNGGCGCAAGCCGTTCGGCGTGTCCGCGCTCCATGAGCTCGAAGCGGCGCGCGAGAACATCGTCGCCGTCGAGCATGGCGGCGGAACAGGCGCCAAGCGCGGTGTCAAACGCAAGAATTTTCACGCGGGTACGCTCGGGCTGCGACTAGAGCGTGTTTCGTCCATATTGAACCAAACATGTCATCCCCGCAGGAGCGGGGACCNNGGGATGACATGTTGCGTTTGTGATTCAATGTGATTGCACATCACGTTACTCACAGGATCTGACAGGCTTCGTCGAAGGCCAGCCGCGGATTGCGAGTAAAGAGGCCCGAAGGATCGCCGTAACCGATATTGCATAGAAAATTTGATTTAACGCGCCCGTCGGGAAAGAACTCGCGGTCGACGCCTGCATTGTCAAATCCCGACATCGGGCCGCAATCAAGCCCGAGCGCGCGCGTGGCAATAATGAAATAGCCGCCCTGTATCGAGCTGTTGCGGAACGCCGCGGTATTGGCGAACGCGCGATCGCTGAACCAGCTCTTGGCGTTCGGCTCATGTGGAAACAGAAAGGGAAGGTGCTCCGCAAAATCGAGATCGTAGGCGACAATCGCCGTGGCCGGCGCGGCCA